>JAHJDO010000141.1 GCA_018812485.1 bacterium
TAGATTTAGAGATAGAGTTAATAGCGCCGATAGCAATGGAAGATGGTTTAAGATTTGCGATAAGAGAGGGAGGTAAGACGGTAGGTGCTGGTGTTGTATCTAAAATTATTAAGTGAACTGAGTAGATAGGCAGTATTAGAGAATGCGCGATATAATTACATTAGCATGTGTAGAGTGTAAAAATAGAAATTACACTACAACAAGAAATAAAAAGAATAAGAAAGACAAGTTGGAGTTAGAAAAATATTGTAGATTTTGTAGAAAGCATGTATTGCATAAAGAAACCAAATAGAGCTGTAGGCCTGTAGCTCTAACGGTAGAGCAGCGGACTCCAAATCCGATGGATGGGGGTTCAAATCCCTCCAGGCCTGCTATTAATGTTTAGAAATTATGTTTAGACGCATTAAAATTTTTTTATTGGATGTTTATAAAGAACTCAAGAAAGTCTCTTGGCCAACGAAGAATGAAATTAAAGAATCCACTATAATTGTCATTATAGCTGTTGGGATAAGCGCAGTATTTATTGGGGTAGTGGACTTTTTCTTGGGCAATATTTTGAGTAAGATAATAAGATAATAGGGTAGCTATGGAAAAAAAGTGGTATGTAATACACATACATTCGGGTTTTGAGGGTAAAGTAAAGATGCAGCTAGAATGCAAGCTAAAACTTGCTAATATGGAGGGATTTGTATCTCAAATATTAATTCCAACAGAGAACGTTGTAGAAGTTAAAGCTGGGAAAAAAAAGGTTAGTAGTAGAAAGTTCTTTCCTGGTTATATTCTTATAGAGATGGAAATGAATGACGAGGTTTGGCAACTGATACGAAATGTTCCAGGGGTTAGCGGTTTTATTGGAAATAGAAGAAAAGCCGTACCGCTTACCGAGAAAGAAGTACGGAAAATATTTGAGAAATTAAAGGAAAAAGAAGAAAAACCCAAACCAAAGGTAATGTTTGATAAAGGAGAAAGCATAAGGATTATAGAGGGTCCATTTGCCGATTTTAATGGTGAAATTGAAGAAGTTAGTCCAGAAAAAGGAAGATTAAAAGTAATGGTTTCTATTTTTGGCAGATCAACGCCTGTTGAATTAGAATCATGGCAGGTAGAAAAGATATAATTTTTGAATTAAGGAGTAAATTTTAATATGGCAAAAGAGAAAAAAGTTGCAGGAATGATAAAGCTACAGATTTCAGCAGGAAAGGCAACGCCAGCGCCACCGGTAGGGCCGGCGCTAGGGCAACATGGCATTAATATAATGCAATTTTGTCAGGCATTCAATAATCAAACCAAAGACAAGGAAGGATTAATAATTCCTGTTGTTATAACAGTTTATGAGGATAAGTCCATTACGTTCATTACTAAATCTCCTCCAGCTGCAGTTCTCCTAAAGCAAGCTGCTGGTATTGCAAAAGCGTCCGGAGAACCTAATAAAAATAAGATAGCGAAGGTAAGCAAAGATAAGGTTAGAGATATAGCAAAAATGAAAATAAAGGATTTGAATACTTCTAATATTGAATCTGCAATGAAGATTATTGCAGGCACTGCTAGAAGTATGGGGATTGAGATAGAAGGATAAAGGGAACACTAGAATGGAAAAAAGAAGTAAGCGGTATCAGGCAGTTGAGAAGTTAATAGATAAAGAAAAAGCATATGACCTTCCTCAGGCGGTTGAATTGCTGAAAAAAGCGGCCGGCGCAAAGTTTGATGAAACGGTTAATATGGTCTTCCATCTAAGAGTGGACCCTAAGCAAGCTGACCAGCAGGTAAGAGGTGTTATAAATTTACCTCATGGAACAGGCAAGACGGTAAGGATTGCGGCTTTTGCAAAGGGCGATAATATTGATAAGGCCAAGCAGGCAGGAGCTGACTTTGTCGGTGATAAAGATCTGATGGATAAAATAAGCAAAGGTTGGCTTGATTTTGATGTTGTAGTTGCAACACCTGATATGATGAAAGAGATAAGTAAGTTAGGGAAGATACTCGGGCCACGTGGATTAATGCCTAATCCAAAGAGCGGGACAGTTGCTTTGGATATAGCAGGAGCTGTAGCAGAGATTAAGGCAGGAAAAGTAGAGTATAGGCTAGATAAAGGGGCAAATTTGCATATAGTAGTGGGAAAAGTTTCTTTCTCCAAAGAGCAATTATCAGACAATATACTGACAGTTGCAAAGGAAATCATTCATGCAAAACCTGCATCTTGTAAAGGGCAATATGTAAGAAATCTTGTTATTAGTTCCACAATGGGCCCATCAATAAGGCTTAACATACAAAGTATTGTTAAAAAATTAGTTTAGGGGATTTACATGAATAAAGATGAAAAAGCAAAAAGAGTAAAGGAATTAGTTAGACAATTTCAGAGGAGCCCTAATAATATGATATTTACAGATTATAAAGGGTTAACAGTTAGGGAGATATCAGGTTTACGAGAAACATTAAATGAAAAAGGAATATCATATAAGGTTATCAAAAATAGACTTGCATGTTTGGCATTAAAGGAGAGTGGGCTGAAGGGTTTGGATCATTTTTTTGCAGGCCCTACAGCTATTGCTTTTGCACAAAATGATCCAACTGTTCCAGCAAAAGTGCTGTCAAAATGTTCAAAAGAATATGATTGTCTTAATATTAAAGGAGGGTTTATTGATGAACTCGTTTTTTCTGCAGAACAGGTTAAAGAGATCGCTTTAATTCCTTCTAGAGATCAATTAATTATGCAGCTAATAGGACAGCTTCAGGCTCCAATAGGTAATTTTGTATGTTGTATTAGATCAATATTAGCCAGGTTTGTGTATGTTATTCACGCTGTTTTAGAAACAAAGAGAAAGGAAGATGTAATAAATAGTAGAACTAATTCAAAGATAGAGGAGGTAGATAATGGTAACAAAAGCTAAGAAAACAACAGAAGAATCAGTAAAGAAAGTTCCCCAGGTTGAGGCAGAAAAGCCATCTGCAAAAAAGCCAGACAAAGCTAGTATTATAGATCTGGTAAAGAGTATGACAGTTTTAGAGTTATCGAATCTTGTCAAAGATTTAGAAAAGGAATTTGGCGTTACTGCTGCTCCAGCTGCTATTGGAGCTGTCTCTCTAGGTGCAGTATCTGCTGCTGCTGCTTCTGAGGAGGAGAAGGAAAAAACAACGTTTACTGTGTTGTTAAAGCAGTTTGGAGATAAGAAGATTCAGGTAATAAAGGAAGTAAGGGCTATTACAGAGTTGGGACTTAAGGAAGCGAAGGACCTTGTAGAGAGTGCACCAAAGCCTATCAAGGAAAATATTTCAAAAGAGGAAGCTGAGGAGCTTAAGAAAAAGTTAGAAGCTGTTGGTGCTGTTGTAGAATTGCAGTAATGCTGGCCTTTAAAGACATAATAATTGCTGCTAAAAGCAGCCCAATTTAAGTAAACCCCGTTGGATAACTTTCTCTAAACGGGGTGAAGGGGGAGTAAATATGTCTCAACGTGTATCTAATTCTTCTGGTAGAGATTTATATTGTCAGATATCTCCTGTTATGAATGTTCCTGATTTAATGTATGTTCAAAGGGCGCCGTATGCAGAATTTCTTCAGAGGAATGTAGCTCAAGCAAATCGTAAGAATCAGGGACTTCAGGCAGTATTTAACGAGTTTTTTCCAATAATAGACGAAAAGGAGAGTTTTTGCCTGGAATTTTTAAATTATAGTATTGGTGATTCTAAGTACAATGTAGCTGAATGCGAGAGGTATGGAGTGACATATGCTGCTCCTCTTAAGGTGAGAATGAAACTGACCCTTAAGGAAGAGGATTCCACCAAAGCCGGTAGTGCAAGAGAGCAGGAGGTGTATTTGCTGGATTTACCTCTTATGACAGAGCAGGGGACGTTTATCATCAATGGATCAGAGAGAGTTATTGTTAGTCAGTTACATAGATCTCCGGGTCTTTATTGTCAGAAAAAAGAGGTTTCTAATGAGAAAGAGCTTTATTCAGCACGTCTTATTCCGAACAGAGGGGTCTGGCTTGAGTTTGAATTTGATGCTAATGATGTACTTTATGTTAGTATGGATCGTAAAAGAAAGATGCTTGCTACAGTTTTGCTTAGAGCATTTGGATATGTGAGGGATGAAGAAATTATAAAGCTTTTCTATGACTGCAAGGGGAAAATAATTACAAATAAAACAACGCCTGATGATCTTGTTGATGAAATCCTAGCAGAAGACGTAGTTGATGAAAATACAGGGGAGGTTCTAGCAGAAAGCAAAGAAAGAATAACTCCTTCTATTGCTAAGAAGATATTAACATTCAAGATTAAAAGCGTAAACATAATAGAAATGTCCGGCAAAGATATTTCTATTATAAATACGCTTGCAAAAGATCATAGAAAATCAAAAGAGGAAGCTTTTGTAGAAATATATAAAAGATTGCGTCCAAGTGATCACTTTACAATAGATACTGCCGAGAGTTATTTTAAGGACATTATTTATAATCCTAGAAGATACGACCTTTCACAAGTCGGTAGATATAAGCTAAATCAGAAGTTAGGGCTTAATCATTCTTTGGACAAGACCACCTTAGATAAAGAAGACATAGTAAAGACAATCCATTATTTACTTAAAGCAAAGTACAACGTGGAAGATGAGGACGATATTGACCATCTTTGGAATAGAAGAGTTAGAACTGTTGGGGAATTACTACAAGCTCAGTTTAGAATGGGGCTTGCTAAGTTAGAGAGATCCGTAAAAGAGAGAATAGCATTTCAGGAACCAGAGACTGTTATGCCTCATAATTTGATTAATGGACGATTAATTTCTTCAACGGTAAATGATTTTTTTGCGCGTGGACAGCTATCACAATTTATGGATCAAACAAATCCCTTAGCAGAACTTACTCATAAAAGAAGACTAAGCGCTTTAGGGCCTGGAGGACTTACAAGAGAGAGAGCAGGGTTTGATGTTAGGGATGTTCATCCAACTCACTATGGACGTATTTGTCCTATAGAAACACCTGAGGGGCCTAATATTGGGTTGATAGCCTCTCTTGCTACATATACAAGGATTAATGAACTGGGGTTGCTAGAAACGCCTGCAAGAAAAGTTGTTAATAGTAGGGTGACCGATGAAGTGGTTTGGTTGTCTGCTGATCTTGGGGATAAACATGTTGTTGCTCAAGCTAATGCTAAGATTGATAAAAAAGGGTATTTTATTGAAGATGAAGTCTCAGTGAGATTTAAAGGTGACTTTCGCAAAGTGTCTCCAAAAGATGTAAGTTTTATGGATGTCTCACCTGATCAAATCGTTAGTGTAGCTGCAGGATTAATCCCTTTTTTGGAGCATGATGATGCAAATAGAGCTCTTATGGGATCCAATATGCAGAGACAGTCAGTTCCTCTTCTAAAGCCGGAAGCTCCTTTGATTGGCACAGGAATGGAGAGTATTGTTGCCAAAGGATCCGGATCTGCTGTTGCTGCTAAGAGAGCAGGGATTGTGGAGTCGGTGTGTTCTGATAAAATAATTATTCGTCCAGAAGAAAACGAGAATGATTTTGATGAATACATATTGAAAAAATTTGAAAAATCAAATCAAAACACCTGTATTAATCAGCGACCGATTGTTAAGGAAAAAGAAAGAGTTTCTAAAGATGACATCATAGCTGAAGGCTCTGCTACAGATAATAAGGAATTGGCTTTGGGACAGAATGTGTTGGTAGCATTTATGCCATGGAGAGGATATAATTTTGAAGATGCTATTGTCATTAGTGAAAAACTGGTTAGGGATGATACTTGTACCTCTATTCATATTGAGCAATTAGAAGTAGAAGCCAGGGAAACAAAGCTTGGGAAAGAAGATATCACTCGCGATATACCTAATGTTAGTGAAGGAGAACTGGCTAATCTGGACGAGCATGGGATTGTACGAATTGGGACACATGTAAAAACAGGAGATATATTAGTGGGGAAAGTCACCCCTAAGGGCGAAACAGGCTTGACATCTGAAGAAAAATTATTGATAGCAATTTTTGGAGAAAAAGCTGGTGATGTACTTAACTCATCTTTAACTGTTCCTGTTGGTGTAGAGGGAATAGTTACGGATGTTAGAATATTGTCAAGACGTGATAAGGACGATATTGATGGTTTGGGAAAAAAGATTATTGAGGATATTGAGCATAGAATTGACGAGGAGATCAGAAAGACTAGGGATAATCTAATTGAGGCAATTGGGAGTGTTATTAGAGGGAAAGTAATAGCTGAGGATCTGATTGATAAGAATGGGAAAGTTTTTCTCTCTGCTGGCCAGAAAGTTAAAAAGGAGGATATAGGGAGTATACCTATTAAGCATCTGAAAAACCTGAGACTTAAAAATACAGGCGTCAATAGAAAAATTCTTGCATTAATTGAGAACTTTGAGGAAAAACTAAAGTCTCTCGGTAAAGAGAGGAAACTAGAAGTAGAAAAGATCAAGAAGGGAGATGAACTTTCCCCCGGGGTAATAAAGCGCATAATGGTTTATATAGGTAATAAGAGAAAAATCTCAAAGGGGGATAAGGTTTCTGGCAGGCATGGTAACAAGGGTGTGATTGCAAAAATATTGCCAGAGGAGGATATGCCGTATTTATCAGATGGAACATCAGTGGAAATTTTACTTAATCCTTTGGGCGTTCCTTCAAGAATGAATGCGGGTCAGATTTTAGAAACGCATCTTGGGTGGGCAGCTAAGGTTTTAGGAATAAAGATTGCGACTCCTGTTTTTAATGGAATTAAAGAGCCAGAAATAAAACAACTTCTTAAGAAGGCAGGGTTGCCTGAAAGTGGTCAAGTTACTTTGTATGACGGGATGACAGGGGAATCATTTGATAACAAGGTAACTGTTGGTTATATTTACATGATGAAGTTATCACATCTTGTGGATGATAAGATGCATGCTCGTGCAACAGGTCCGTATTCATTGGTTACTCAGCAGCCTTTAGGAGGAAAGGCTCAGTTTGGAGGACAGCGTTTTGGTGAGATGGAGGTATGGGCATTAGAAGCATATGGTGCTGCTCATACTTTACAGGAATTGCTTACAGTAAAAAGTGACGACGTTGTTGGTAGAATGCGGATATACGAAAGTATTGTAAAGGGAGAAAATACAGTTCAATCTGGCATACCAGAGTCCTTCAATGTTTTATTGAAAGAGTTGCAAGGTTTAGGATTGGGAGTTAAGCTTGTAAGAGCTAAAAAACCTCGTACGTTTTCTGATCTTGCTTTCCAAAAATTGCAACCTAATAGCTCGGAGGAATTTCAAAGCGGAACGGATACGATTGAAGCCATATCCATTAGTTTGGTTTCTTCTGAAGAGATCAGGCTGTGGTCTAAAGGAGAAGTTAGAAAGCCGGAAACTATAAATTATAGAACATTCAGACCGGAAAAAGATGGGCTTTTTTGCGAAAGAATCTTTGGCCCAACAAAGGATTGGGAATGTTACTGCGGTAAGTATAAGAGGATTAGGCATAAGGGGGTAATTTGCGATAGATGTGGTGTGGAAGTTACGCAATCCAAAGTGAGGCGTCAACGTATGGGGCATATAAATCTTGCTTCACCAGTAGCTCATGTTTGGCTTTTTAAGGTTGTACCAAGTTATATGAGTACATTACTTGATTTGAGTTTGAAGAATATAGAAAAGATTCTCTATTATGAGAGTTATGTAGTGCTGGATGCTGAAAAGACCTCTTTAGGGAAGTATCAGCTTTTAAGTGATGAAGAGTATGAGAAATACAGAGAAGAATTCGGAAATGGATTTCATGCAGAGATGGGAGCTTCAGCTATTAAAAAGATGCTACAAGAGATGGATTTAGATAAACTTGCAGAGAGTTTGAGGGAAAAAGAGAGAAAAACAGCATTTAGACAGGCAAAGAAAAAAATTAATAAAAGGTTAAGGGTTGTTGAAGCCTTTCGCACTTCTGGTAGTAGACCCGAGTGGATGATTATGGATGTTATACCTGTTATACCTCCAGACTTAAGACCTTTAGTGCCTTTGGATGGAGGACGCTTTGCGACCTCGGATTTGAATGACTTATATCGAAGAGTTATCAATCGAAACAACAGGCTAAAGAGGCTTCTAGAACTAGGTGCGCCTAGCATAATTATTAGAAATGAGAAAAGGATGTTGCAGGAGGCAGTTGATGCTCTATTTGATAATGGTAGACATGGCAGGACAGTAGTTGGACATGGTAATCGTCCGCTTAAATCCCTTAGCAATATGTTGGGTGGAAAACAAGGGAGGTTTAGACAGAATCTTTTGGGAAAACGCGTTGATTATTCTGGAAGATCAGTTATTGTTGTGGATCCAAGATTGAAGCTACATCAATGTGGTTTACCTAAGCGCATGGCATTAGAACTGTTTGAGCCATTTGTGATTAGGAAATTAAGAGAGAGGGGAATAATAAATACTATAAAGAATGCAAAGAAGACACTGGAAAAAGCGGAAGCGGAAATATGGGATATTCTTGATGATGTAATAAAAAATCGTTATGTTTTACTTAACAGGGCTCCAACATTACATAGATTAGGTATACAGGCATTTCAGCCTGTTCTTATTGAAGGAAAGGCGATAGGAGTCCATCCCTTGGTTTGTGCTGCGTTTAATGCAGATTTTGATGGAGACCAAATGGCAGTTCATGTGCCTCTTACACCAGAGGCTGAGTTAGAAGCAGAGTTTTTAATGCTACCAAGTAAAAATATTTTTTCTCCTGCTAGTGGAGAAGCAATAATGGTGCCAAGGCAGGAGATTGTGTTGGGATGCTATTACTTAACAAAGGAAAAGCAGAGCAATAGGAAAGAAGTAAAAATATTTTCATCATCTGACGAAGCAATTATTGCATATGATTCTAAAAAAGTGAAATTGCATTCTAGGGTAAAGATAAGGATAAATGGAGAACTGATAGAGACAACTGTAGGGAGAATTCTGTTTAATGAAATTTTGCCTAATCCATTGCGGTTTATAAATAAGGTGTTTGATAAAGATAAACTGAGTGACTTAATTAAAGAGAGTTTCAAAAAGATAGGAAATCATCAGACAGTTATAATGCTGGACAGGATCAAGACATTAGGATTTGAGATGGCTACTAAAGGCGGCATTTCCATCTGTATTGATGATATGGTTATTCCTGCAATAAAGAGTAAGTTACTGGAACAAGGAAAACGAGAGGCTGGCATTGTTGAGGAGCAGTATAGGAAGGGTGTTATTACTGATGGAGAGAGATATAATAAGGTGATTGATGTATGGACACATACTACGGATAAGGTCTCAGATGCCATGTTTAAAGAGATGGAAAAAGATCCTTTTAATCCTGTTTTAATGATGCTACTTTCAGGTGCAAGAGGCAGTAGTCAGCAGATAAGGCAATTGGCAGGCATGCGAGGACTAATGGCTAAACCTAAGAAGAAGATTACAGGAGAGATAGGAGAGATCATAGAAACTCCTATAATGACAAACTTCCGTGAGGGACTGAGTATGTTGGAGTATTTTATCTCAACTCACGGGGCTAGAAAAGGTTTGGCAGATACAGCTTTAAAAACGGCAGAAGCAGGATACTTAACCAGGAGGTTGGTCGATGTAGCACAGGACGTAGTTGTTACAAGCGAAGATTGCAGAACACTTAATGGCATAAGCGTTGTAGCAATTAAGGAAGGAGACAGAACTATTGAATCACTTAAAGACAGGCTTGCAGGGCGGACAGCATTGGAAGATATAAAAATACCTTTGTTGGATAATATAATCGTTAAAGCAGGCGAGGAGATTGCAGATGAAATGGCAGAAGTCATAGAGGAGGCAGGAGTAGAAAAGGGAATGATAAGGTCTGTTCTAACATGTGAGCAAGAGAAGGGGGTTTGTGCTAAATGTTATGGTAGAGATCTTACAACAAAGAAGCGAGTTAGAGTGGGAGAAGCTGTAGGAATTATAGCAGCTCAGTCCATAGGAGAACCTGGAACACAGCTTACTCTAAGAACTTTTCATATTGGAGGAACAGCTAGTAGAATAATTGGTGCCTCGAAAATAGTAGCCATTAATGGTGGCATTGTTAAATTTCACGGAATAAGAACAGTGGTGGATAAGAATAATAATGTAGTAGTGATTAACAGGAATGGAGAAATAGCAGTAGAAAATGCAGAAGATAGGGAATTAGAAAGATGTAATATGCCTTTAGGCAGTATACTTAAAGTTAAAGATAATGATGTAGTGAAAAGAAAAACTATACTAGCTGAGTGGGATCCATATACCCTGCCCATAATTTCTACAGTGAGTGGGGAAGTAAAATTTGTTGATATAATTGAAGGCCTTACAATGAAGACTGAAGTAGATAAGAGCACCGGGAAAAAAGAAAGGATTATTACAGATTACAGAAGCGCTGGTATGCATACACAAATATTGATACAAGACAAGAATAATGAAGGGGTGTTAAATTACCATAGTATCCCAAGTGGAGCACACCTAATAGTTAAAGAGGGGGAGCAAGTTTTGGTAGGGGATTTATTAGCAAAGACTACAAGGGAAAGAAGTAAAACCAGAGATATTACCGGAGGATTACCAAGAATCGCTGAACTCTTTGAAGCGAGGAGGCCTAAGAATCCTGCTATAGTGACTGAGATAGATGGAATAGTGGATGAACCTGTTGGTCTTAAGAAGAATATGCGTAGAATAACTGTGACAGCAGATAATGGTGACGAAAAAGAATATCTTATTCCTCATGGTAAGCACTTGATTGTTTATAAGGGTGATAGGGTGAAAGCAGGTGATCAGCTTACAGATGGATCTGTGATTCTTGATGAAATATTAAGAATAGAGGGGGATAGGAGATTACAGGAATATTTATTAAATGAAGTTCAGGAAGTTTATCGGCTGCAAGGTGTTTATATCAATGATAAACATATAGGATTAATTGTGAGACAGATGCTTAAAAAAGTCAGCATAGAAGATAGTGGAGATACTAATCTCTTAGCTGGAGAACAAGTAGACAAAGTTGTTTTTAAAAAAGAGAATGAAAGAGCTGTTGCAAAAAATAAAAAACCTGCTCGTGCAATACCAGTTCTTCAGGGTATTACAAGAGCGTCTATAAATACAGAAAGTTTTATATCAGCTGCTTCATTTCAGGAAACTACGCGAGTTTTAACCAAGTCTGCTGTTTTTTCTAAGGTAGATAGATTATCTGGATTAAAAGAAAATGTAATAATTGGACGTTTAATTCCCGCTGGTACAGGGTGGGCTGACTATAGGAATATAACATTAACAGGAACCGAGTTATCCGACAAAAAGGATGTGGAAGAGGCTAAGGATAATAATAGTAGTGTAGGAGAGGTAAAAGATTAGGAAAGGGAATAAATATGCCAAGATTGTCGCAGTTGATAAAAAAAAGCAGGAAGAAGAATACAAAGAAAACGTCTACTCCTGCTTTAAAGGGTTCTCCTCAAAAGCGAGGAGTATGTACTAGGGTGTATACAGTTACTCCCAAAAAGCCAAATTCAGCATTAAGAAAAGTGGCTAGAGTGAGATTGACGAGCGGTGTGGAGATTACAGCTTATATTCCTGGAATAGGACATAATCTACAGGAGCATTCAATTGTTTTAATTAGGGGTGGAAGCGTCGCAGATCTTCCAGGTGTTAGATACCATATAGTTAGAGGAGCTTTGGATACTACAGGGGTTACAGATAGAAAGAAAAGCAGGTCTAAATATGGTACAAAAAGAGCAAAATAAAGGAGATATGTAATGCCTAGAAAGGGGAGGGTCAATAAAAGGATAATAACACCGGATCCTAAATACAACGACCAAATAGTAGCTAAATTTGTAAATTGTATTATGAGAAAAGGCAAAAAAAGTTTGGCTGAATCTATATTTTATGATTCTTTAGATATTATAAATAAGAGTACAAAAAAGGATTCTTTGGAAGTGTTCAAGCAGGCGCTTGATAATGTAAAGCCAGTATTAGAGGTTAAGTCCAAAAGAATTGGAGGCGCTACGTATCAAGTACCTATAGAAGTCAGCTCTGATAGGAGAACAAGTTTGGCTATGCGCTGGATTATAAATTATGCTAAGGCGAGAAAGGGCAAAAGCATGGGAGAAAAATTGGCACAGGAAATTATAGATGCATCTAAAGGCGAAGGGACTTCCGTAAAAAAGAAAGAAGATGTCCATAAAATGGCAGAGGCGAATAAAGCTTTTGCGCATTATAGATAATACTTGCAAGAGAAAGAGGATATGATATAATCCGTGGACTTATTTAAAAGCAGGAGGAAATAGAGAGATGGCAAAGGAGAAATTTGAAAGAACGAAGCCGCATATAAATGTAGGGACAATAGGACATGTAGATCACGGGAAGACAACATTAACATCAGCAATAACAAAGATATTAAGCAAGAAGGGCTTAGCAGCAGCAAAGGAATTTGATGAGATAGATAATGCGCCTGAGGAGCAAGAGAGAGGAGTAACGATAAATGTACATCATGCAGAATATGAGACAGAGAATAGGCACTATGCGCATGTAGATTGTCCAGGGCATGCAGATTATATAAAGAATATGATAACA
>JAHJDO010000142.1 GCA_018812485.1 bacterium
GGAAGAGGAGGAGGAAGAGGAGGAAGAGGAGGAAGAGGAGGAGGAAGAGGAGGAAGAGGAGGAAGAGGAGGAAGAGGAGGAGGAAGAGGAGGAAGAGGAGGAAGAGGAGGAGGAAGAGGAGGAAGAGGAGGAGTGCCAATATAATACCGACTGTGTTCCCTGCAAAATATGTGATGAGAATAGTTCTTGCGTAGCGCTAAGCTGTTCTACTTGCCAAGAGTGCGATGGAGCACATTCCTGTATAGATAGGACGATAAGTTCAGTTTCTGCTAATAAAACGGCAATTTGTTATGGAAGTTCAGATGCAATAAATCTTACTGCAAATACTTTCGCTGGCTGCAGTTGTATCCAGTGGCAATATCAATTTAATGGCGGTGGATGGAATAGTATTGGTGGTGGAAGCTGTAATGCTTATCTATCTGGTTCTGCGGCGGCGGGTACATATAGATTTAAGGCTATAAATGGGGATGAGGAGTCACCGCCGAGTGAGGTGTTGTATGTGGGAGCAGTGAACCTGCAGGATCCGGATTCAACTGAGCACTATGCTTTCAATGGAGGAAATCCTGGATTTTGTGAGATTTATGGAAGAGGTACAACTTGGATATTAGGTTTAGAATCCGGATTAGAATGGACACTTACTCCTATTTCTGGTTCTGCACTGACAAGTTATCCCTATCCACCCAAAGGATATAGCGTATGGTTTTATTATACAGGCTTACCCAGTTCCAATTCACAGTTTGGAGAAAAAACTATAACTTTAACACACCCGCAATTTCCAGCAGGATGTAATCAAGATTCTCAGACAGTAGAGGTGTTTTTCTCCCGGGATGCAACAAATAATCCAGGAGGAGACGACCCCAACTGGTTTTATTATTGGAAAGGAGATAATGTAGTTTCAGATTTAAGTTCATTTGAGTATAAGCTAATCCCAGATGCCATAGGGGAATATAATATGGAAACAGGAGAACTTTTTGTTAGCGATGGTGCTCAAGAATCTAAGAGCGAGTTTTCTGTTACTCATAAGGTAAGAGGGGACGAATGGCCTATCGGAGCAAATGGTGAAGGGATTGATTGCTGTGCTCAAGTTTGTGCCCATGAATTAGAACACAAGTGGTGGCATGATAACTGGTCTTCATTTCCTGATGGTGATACTGATTACGTACCTGATTGCCAGGAAGGAATACCGCCCTTCTATTTTGACCCTAATGATCCTGACACCTACAATATGGTATTGATTTATTGGAAGTATGGATTTTATGGAGATAATGAATTTCTCGCCAGATTTGCTGAGAAAATCACTAATCCTGTATATCCTTCAAAAGACTGGTCCAATGAAAATGGAAAGAACTGGTGATGGATAAGCTGTGGAAAAACTAAATAAGGAGACACAGGTATGGGAAAGTTTATGAAACTATTTATAATAAATTGTATTCTATTAATTATGTTAATTCAGGCGAATTATATTTTTGGTAAAGGAGAAGAGATTGGATTAAAACTTCAAAAACTTGATATGCCACAGGAAATTATTGAATGTAAATCTATTGATGAGGTTAAACCATACCTGTCCGACAAAAATGAATTGATTAGAATGTGGGCAGTAAGAAGAATTGGTGAGTTGGGAAAAGAGGAAGCTATATCTGAACTCATCGCTGTATTTGAAGGAGAATCTCAAGCAACATTGGCTAAAATAGAAGTACTTTCTACCATAGGTAATGTCGGAGGGAAAGAAGCGAAGGACACATTATTAACAATCCTGAAAAAGTATCTTGATAAAGGGCCAAGGGTTAAACGTTATGATTGGGAAGATATGGAATATATGACAATAGTAATGAAAACATTAGAAGAGCTGAGCAGATGGAATGATAAAGATGTTTTTGATAGTTTTGAGAAAATATTTTTAGACGAAAAATTCAATTGGCTTATAAGAGAAACAGCATATAAATGGTATTTTACGATAAAAATGAAGAAAGAAGGAATCAGTGACTTTGAGAAAGAGGTTAGTTACTTATTGAAGAATTTGAAAAATAAAGGTGCAGGTGATGCTTCGGACTGGGTAAAAGGTAAGTCAGGGGTTAAAACATTAGAAGCAATTAAGAATCATGCGATTTTCACAAAACTTGTTGAATATGGAGAATTAGTTCTTCCATATATTAAAGAAGAACTGGAAAAAGTTCCACAGTCTGAGGAAAACCGCCGTTATAAAGCACTTTTACAGGTTGAGAAAGCTATAGAAATAGTATCAGAACGCAAAGCGATGGAAAAAGATGAGATTTTAGACTTGAGCCTTAAAACAAATCGCAGCTTATATTTAGACAAAGAGAAAGGTTGGGAAAAATTTGAACAGGAATCATTAAGACTACTTGAGAAATATAATACTCCCCAAGATAAAGGTAAAATATATTCTGCCATTGCACTTAATTATTCAAGAAGAAACTCTACTTTACCTGAAGATATGAGAATATCAAAACTCACTGAATATTGTGAGAAAACCTTGCAGTACCCAGTTGAAGTGATTACTGCACTAAAACTATATCATGAATGGGGTACAGCTTTAATAGGTAGATATTGGACAGCATATACAGAGGAGGAATTTAGTAAGAAGAGACAAGAAGCTACAACAGTCTATCTAAACGGTCTAAAATTCGCTTTAGATAATAACGCTCCCAACAAAGAACAAGAATTACCTGCTATAACTCAATACAGTAAGGAAGAGTTGGAAGCTTTGCGGCGAGACCTTGTTAGAAAAGTAGAAGTAGCAGAACAACTTCAGGACGAACGAAAAAATCGTGAGAACGTTGAGTTGCAAAACAAACTATATAGTTGGCGTAAAAGATTTATACAAGAATGCATTTCTCTATATTCACATCCTCCATATAATACAGGAGAACTGAGAAACCTTACCGAAGATTTTCTTAAAGGGCACGATAATGTTGTAGAAGAAGTTATCGTTGAGGTTGAAAAGAAAATTTCTAATTCATCTGGTATACAGGTAAAAACAGAATAAATCCTTCCTAATAAATGTAAAATAAGCCTTTCTTCCCTTTCTGTTATAATCAAGCCATTCCTGCTCTTTGAAAATCTTATTTAGAAAACAGGGTTCTAGGGGAGGGAAGAAATATCGCCTTTCTAAGAATAGAGGAAGATTGTTTGCTTTGAATTTTTTATGTTATATTGTTATTAACTTTTGAGAATTATGAAAATTAAAAATTTATTGTTGTCTCTTATTTTGGCCGTTTTTTTAATCATTGGAGGACTACTTACTCTTCATTATTTAAAATATACCACTGAACAGGCTGAAAAA
>JAHJDO010000143.1 GCA_018812485.1 bacterium
GTACCATATGTTCGTATATGGTCATATTTGTTTGCTTCGTTGAACCAGAAGGTAAGATCAGGCAACAGAAGGGCAAAAGAGGGTGATTTCGATGATATTCGCGCCATTTCCTATTACTTGCCTTATTGCGTGGATATTCCGGTGAAAGCGGCCACCTGTTCCGGTTCAAACCGGACACCGATCGGAGCGAAGCGACGGTGGATGCTCATTATACTTCCTTGTGGCCGGAATGAGTCAAGGGGGAGCGGCGTTTCCGCATGGATTCCCCGCACAGTTCCAGCCGGTAAGCGTTGTGGATGATGCGGTCCATAACCGCGTCCGAAAGGGTCGCGTTTCCCAAACGATCGTGCCAGTCGGAGACCGGGATCTGGGTTGCGAGCATGGTGGAGGCCCGGCCATAACGATCTTCGAGGATCTCCAGAAGGTCCGGTGTTTGGGATTCCGTCAGAGGATTCCGCAGCCAGTCGTCGATAATCAGGAGTTGGGTCTTGGCCAAGATCTCAAGGAACTTAGGCGAGGAGCCGTCGGCCCGAGCGTAGGTGATTTTCCGGAGGAGCTTGGCGATCTGAAAATAGCGGACCGAGACGCCGTTGCGGCAGGCGGACTGGCCCAGGGCGCAGGCCAGGTAGGTCTTGCCCGCGCCCGTGGGGCCGGTGATGATGACGTTCAGATGACTACGGATCCAGTCTTCCTGGGTGAGGGCCAGAACCTGGGAACGGTTGAGACCGCGGGAAACGGAGAAGTCGAGATCCTCGATGACCGCGGCCTCGCGGAAGTGGGCCACCCGCATCCGGCGCGTCTGTTTTCGCGTCTGACGAAGATTCCATTCCTTATCCAAAAGCAGGCCCAGCCGTTCCTCAAAGGAGAGCTTTCGGTAGGCGGGATTTTCCATCTGCTCCCGGAGCCCTTCACCTATCCCGGCGAGTTTCATGGAGCCGAGCTTGTCGATGATCGGTTGGACTAACATCCAAGCCTCCGCCTTTGACCCAGGACGGGCGTTCGGTGAACGCGCGTGTTGGAGAGTCGGCCCTGGGCGGCGATAAATGACCCTCTTCTGCGATTCCTGCCGAAAACATCGCGTCTATTTGACCTATAAACGATTTTCATGTCTTCCCTCATGAGTAATAGCCGGGGCCGCGGAGATTACCGTGCGGCTTTTCGGGGCCGACCACGGACGTCTCGTTTTTCAGCCGGTCCATCCCGGCCTCCAAGATGTTGCGCACGCCGCGATAAGAGACGAGTCCAAACGTCAGGGCCCGCTCGCAGGCCGCTTCGAGCCGCGCGTTGCCGTAACGAGTTCCCAACCGCATCAGCCCGAGCGATGCCCGATACCCCTGGTCCGGATGCGGGCGGCTCTCGATGATCCGGCGGACCATCTCGGCCACCAACGGTCCGGTTCGTTCGGCCCACGAGATAAACCTCTCCGGATTCCACTCCAGCACCGCCCGATGAGACTCCGGCCGGTGCTCGGGCCGGGTCGTAAAGCGGTAGGGTTGGTCGTCGCGAACATGGGATGCGATCCGTTCTCTCTGGTAAAAAACCTCCACGGTTTGGGCGGTGGCCCGGATCTCGACCCTCTTGTGAAGATAGCGGTAGGGGACGCTGTAGTAATGTTTGGCGTAGCCGACGTGGTAGTCGATGTGCACCCGGGCCCAAACCCATTCGGCCATCTCGAACGGCACGGCCGGCAACGGCCGCAGGGCCGGACGGTCCAGCTCTTCAAACAGCTGTCGGCGGCTTTTTCCAAGATGCTCCATGACCCGCAGGTCCAGTTCCTCCATCAACGGCCGGAGCGCATCGTTGATCTGTTGAAGGCTGAAGAACTGACGATTCCGCAATCGGGCCAAGAGGAGCTCGACCACGCGGACGCCGGTTTCGACTTTCGCTTTATGTTTCGGAGCGAGGACCCGAGTCGGCAGGACGGCCATGTCGTAATATTCCGCCAAGGACTGGTACGTCGGGTTGATCACGGGTTCGTAGAAGCAAGCCGAGGTCACGCCGCTCTTCAGATTATCGGGAACCACCGCCGCCGGACGACCGCCGAAGTGTTCCAGCGCCCGGACGTGGCCGCCGATCCAGTTCACCAGCTCCTGGGAGGCTTGCGCTTCGGCAAAGGTGGACGAACTGGCGCCCAGTGTCGCCACGAACACTTGCGCCTCTCGAGCGTCCCCCGTCTCGCGGTTTGTGTAGGGAACGGTGACCCCCGCGTAGTCGACGAACATCTTTTCGCCCGCCTTGTGCGGCATCCGCAGGACCGGGTTCAAGATTTTTGTCCACCGCCGATACCGTTCGCAGTATTGCGAGTAGCTGTACCCCCGGGGAAAGCCGAGCCGATATTCTTCCCACAGAAGCTGACGGGTGACGCCCTTCTTGCGAAGCTCACCGTGGACCAATACCCAATCCGGTTCCGCCGCCGCCTCTTTCCGCGAGGTGTCGGGACCCAAAGGAAAAAGTCGGCTTTCAAGCTCCTCTTCGCTCAAGCCCTCCGGAAGCGGCCAGCTCAGGCCCGCCTCCACCGCTCGTCCCAAATACTCCCGCACCGTCTCCTTGCCGATAAGACACGATCGGGCGATCGCTCGGCAACTCAGCCCCGCAGCCTTCAGCCGCAAGGCTTCTTTGATTTTTCGCATGGATAACCTCGTTCGGGCCATTCGATCCTCCTTTGAAAAGAGGAATCATGACCCATTTTGGAGTCGTTATCCAGCGTCGCTTCACATTCCGGCCCCGTCCAAAAAGTGGCCGGATTCAACCGGAATCGGTGGCCGCTTTGAACCGGAACAGCTGGCCGCTTTGAA
>JAHJDO010000144.1 GCA_018812485.1 bacterium
GTGTCGCTGCTCGGGTTGGTCACTGTGATATGCCATAGGATGACATCGCCCTCGCCGACACAGCCTAGTCTCGTCTCGTTTCGGACGTAAGTCGCCCATTTGTCAATCGTGATCGCCGGGTGGAACACTTCCAAAGTCACCGTGTCAGACGGCCAACTCTTGCCGTCCTGACCGTATGCCGGGTGTCCCTGCGCGTCATGAGCCATTACCACAGCGGTGTTCACCAACGGATCTGCTACGCCAACTGGGACCGTCCATTCCGAGGAGGTCCAGCTGATTGATCCGAGTGGGGACAATACTCCACCAAACAGCCAACCGTCAAGTGCCGCGCTCAGCATAGCATCCGTGACGTTGTAGAACATGACAGTGTCGCTGCTCGGGTTGGTCACTGTGATATGCCATATGATGACATCGCCCTCGCCGACACAGACAAGTCTTGTCTCGTTATCGACATAGGTCGCCCACTTGTCGATCGTTATTCCCGGGTGCAGTACGTCCAATGTGACAACGGCCGTCGGCCATCCGGTCTGCGTGTCCGCGTGAACATAATGGTTTTGACTGTCGCTCGCGATGACCCAGGCGATGTTCACCAACGGGTCCTCGACTCCGACCGGCACTGTCCAGTTATCCGATGTCCAGCTGAACGAAGTGCCTGGGGACAGCGTGCCGCCGAACAGCCAGTCGTTCACGGCGTCACTGAGCAACGGGTCATAGACGTTGTAAGACATCGCAGTGTCGGTACTCGGGTTCGTCACCGTGATGTGCCATACTATGACATCACCCTCGCCAACGCAGCCGAGTCTCGCGACCTCGCCGACGTAAGTCGCCCACTTGTCAATCGTGATCGCCGGGTGCTTGATGTCGACGGTCCAGCTCGCGGTGTCAGATACAAACGAGTCGTCCAGCTCCTTGAGTATGTCGTGACCAGTCGCAGTCACGGTGTTCGGCATCTCGCCGTTCGGGTCACTGACGACCTCTACCGCCGCAATCGTCTTGTAGATGTGTCCGGATTGGCCCGGGTTCAGCGTGCCGACGTTCTGAGATATCCCCAGCAACGAATCTGTTATTGTCACATTATACAGCACAGTGTCATCCGTTGCCGTGTTCTCGTAGAAGATTGTGTAGCTGACGCTCTCGCCGACCGCGGCGCAGGACTTGTCCGCCGACTTCTCGACATGGATCGACGGGTGCAGTATGTCTACCTTCCAATCGTCCTTTGCCTCATCAGCGAATTGACCGTACTGATCCTTTCCGTTCGCAGTGACGTTGTTGCGCAGTGGATCAAGGCCCGATGCCAAGATCGTGTAGCTCTTCGTGTAAGTGACGGAGGCACCGTGAGCCAAGAACGCGTTCTGCACGATCCAGCCCGCGACATCGTCATAGACGTCAAGATCGACTATGTCTGTTGGGCCTGTGTTTGTCACAACGTAAGTGTAGATTATCGTGTCGCCGACATGAGCATACAGAGGTCCGCTCTTCTCGATCGTCAGGGATGGTTCGCCTACGATCTCGAACGGAGCTTGGGCATGCAGTGTGTCGAACAGACCACCGTGGTCATCGTTGTAAGACAGATAGACATTGTTCCAGTATATGCCCGGGGTTGCCGATGGAAGCACAATCGCCTGGAACTGGATGTAGCCGACCAGAGGTGCAAGCGCACCGTCCACGCCGGTTCCTCTCCAGGCAGTCGGGCCCCATTCCAGCCAAGTAGATGTCTGCTGGGCTGGCGGGAAAGTGAGGTGGGCTGGGTTCTCAGAAGTCCAGAGAACCGATGACCCGCTCACATATGCGACCACCGATGGCAAGTAATCATCGATAAGAACGCACTTCGCATCGGCTTGGCCGATGTTGCTGAACCTTATCGTGAAAGTTATTGTGTCCCCAATCTTGAAGGTCTGTGGGTCCGGGACCAAGAGCGGCTCGACCCACTTATCGAGAGTCATGTTCGGAGGCGTAAGGACAGGATATGCGCCACCAAGCGCTATCGGGACATCTCTGTTGCCCTGGTTCGTTGGAGGGTCGAGGTCGACAATCCTAACGTGTAGGGATGATCCGGGGAAATAAGATGCTCCGTAGTAGTTGTTCGGAATATCCGTGACAGCCATGTGAGCTCCCCATCTTACAGTAGCGCTGGATACCCCTGTAGCAAACTGTAGGGTGAACTGCCAAACGAGAATGTCTCGGCTTGCTCCGGAATCGAATCTTATGTCAACGAAGGACTGGTCTGTTATAGTCCCTTCACTCGGGCTCACCCAGAAGGGGGTGGAAGAGCTCGGGTAGATGTTGAACGGCGATGCAGGTGGTTCGAGATTGTACTCGGTGAGATAATCGATACCGTAGGTGCTAGTGTTTGCATCACGGTAATCGAACCCCAATGTGACGGTGACATTCGGACCAAAGGCATTCTTCTCCAGCTTCACCTTGAACGGGACGCTGTCGCCTTCGTTGTATCCTTTGACGTCGCCTGCAGTCCATCCGGGGTTGGGCCTGAGAGTGTAGCCCTCAAGAGTGATTGCAGGATCGTAAAACTGCGTCGAAGCTGTTACCGCGACGCCGCCTTGAATTTGAGTCGCTGTGACTTGAACAGGAATACTCCAGTGCACAACTCCCTCAGCGGTGTAGTTATTGCACGCGAAATTGCCATACAGTTCAGGCATCACTACAAACGTTCTAGGTTCAGCAAAATCAGGATGGGTCATAACAATAGTAACTGGAGCATACGGAGCCCAACCTCTACCGTTGATTAGAACCGCCTCTCCAGGCACATAATATTCCTCGGATGGCCAAATCGATGGTTCCTCTTGTGCATACGCCACTGCGGCAAACGCACTTGAGACCATGACTAGAACGATGGCCATTGACCATACGGCCCCGATCAGGCTGCGCACACTCTTGTTTCTGCTAGCACTGCAGTTCGCTGCGGTACAATCGACACGATTCACTCTCTTTACCCCCCCTCGTATTCGGCTGCTGCTCAATTCCCCCGACCCTCGTTTCAAGTCCACATTTGCATCAGGTCAGTAAGGTGATTGCAGGCCACCAATCACACATCATGATAATAAAACCTTGGCCGGACGCGGTCCGAGCCGGTCAATCATCCTTTGGGTTTTCATAATCGCGCAGGAAAAAGAAGAGATGGTCATTTTCGAGTGGAGAATCAATGACTATTGTGTCAATGGTTTGTCATGTGTTCTAGCACCAACTACCAATACATCATGGTATATCACAACGCATACAAAAATGTATAAGTATACGCTGTGTTTCACCCAATCCGCAGGGAGCATTACTGTTTGTCTTGCGGAAAAACGAGTGGTGTTCTGCATGAGGAATCCCTTCACCTATGGCACAATTGCAGTTGGCGACAATTTCATCGGCCGTAGTGAGGAAATCATCAAACTGCTGAACTTGACCAAGCTTGGCGGAAGCTGCGTCATACGCGGGCCAAAGGGA
>JAHJDO010000145.1 GCA_018812485.1 bacterium
CAAGCCGACCACGCTGGCGTCGCGGATCACCCGGCTGGGGCTGAAGAAGCCGAAGTGACGGTTGCCGATCGAGTCACGTGTCGCCAAGGTGCAGCTTGTCGGCGGCGGTTGACCTGGGGCGAGTTGTTTCTTTTTCGTCCGCCCCACGCTGGGCGACCTCCATACCCGGGCGTTGGGGCGTAGTTCGTAAGGCGTTTCCTGCGGCCGACTTACGACATCGCGGCAGGGAGTCAGTCCCGTTTGCCGGGGGTCGATTTGGGGCATCGTCCCAAACTGCCCATTTTGGGCCGGATTGACGTTGACAGATTTGAGGCGAAAGGGTGTGGTTGGAGGCTGAAGATACGAGGGGGGAGTCACCGTGTACAGGGAGGTTCACGGAAATGGCCAGATTACCTATTATCTCATGGATCGGGAACGCTGCGGCGGTTTGGGTAGGAGGATGGGGGGCGGTTTCTCGGCGGGCGCGGGCCGTCGGGTGCAGTCGGCAGGCGGTGTATGACCACGCCGCGAAGGTCGAACAGGCGGTGACGGATGCGGCAGGAGGTGGTGCATCGCGTGCGGACTTCCGCCAGCAGGTGCGGCAGCAGAGATTGCAGATTGCCGAGCTACAGCGGCGGCTGTCTGAGGCAATCGAGTTCTCCGAGGCCCAGCAGCAGCGGTTTGCTGCCACGGCCACGGCGATGGGGCTGAGCTATTCGCAAACGCGGGAATTGTTGGAGGTTGTCGCAAAAAAAAATGCCCCAGCCGTTCAAAGATCGCGCGGTGGGTGAAGGCTTGTGCGGTGGCGGCCGGACGGGTGTTGAAGGGCTTGGATGAGGCATCTGGCCGTTTGGTGAGAATCGGCTGCTTCGACGAGATTTTCTTCCATGGCAGGCCGGTATTGGTCGGTGTGGAACCGCACAGCATGGCGTGGGTACTGGGCCAGCAAGCGGCGGACCGTAGCGGCCGGACGTGGAGCCAGGCCCTGGAGGGCTTCGAGGAACTGGAGCAGGCCGTGGTGGACGGCGGGAGTGGAATGAGACGCGGCTTGAAGGAGTTTCAGGCCCAGCGGGAACGTGAGGGGAACACGAAAACGTTGGACGTAAGCCTGGACGTGTTCCATACGAAGCAGGACGCGCATCGAGTCCTGCGGCGGGCGTGGAAGCGGGTGGAGTCGGGGTGGGCGCGGGCGGAGAAGGCGGACCGGCGGATCCAAGAGGCGTGGCGACATGGAGGAGATCGTCGGGGCTTCGGCGGGACGGCGGCGAAGGCGTGGAAGCAGGTCGAGCAGTCCATGGAGCAGTACGACCGCATGGAGCGGGCGTGGAAGCGTATCGAGACGACCTTGGAGTTGTTTCGGCCGGACGGTCGGCTGAATGATCGGGCGTGGGCACAACAAGAGATCGCCTCGGCGGTGAAAGACCTCCTCGGCGACGCATGGGCGAAGGTGCGGCGGTCGTTGGCCAATCGGCGGAGCTTGACCTTTTTGGACCGGCTCCATCGGCACCTGGAACTGGCCGAGCCGCGTGAGGAACTTCGCGAAGCGCTTCTGCGGCGGTGGTGGCTGCGGCGGCAGTCCTCGTCGGATCCCACGGATGCCCCCGGTAGCGGACGCTGGTTGGCCGCCGAGTTGGTCCAGACGGAGTATTGCCGGAAGCTGGAGCCGAACTGGCAGGAGTCCTACCAGAGGGTGGTGGCAGTGTTGCGGCAGACGGTCCGGGCCAGCAGTGCCGTGGAGTGCATGAACAGCGTTCTCCGGATGCACCAAGGCCGGCACCGGACGGTCACCCAGCCGATGCTGGACCTGAAGCGGCTGTACTGGAACTGCCGGCCCTTTCGCAGCGGCAAGCGTCGGACCCGCTGTCCCTACGAGCATCTGGGCCTACCACTACCCACGACCGACTGGTGGGCCCTGCTGCAAATGAACCCCGTCGAATTGACGCAACAACTGTCAAGTTCCGGGGTTACGATTTGAGACGATGCCCAAAACACATCTGCGGGTGGGCATGAGCCGAAACATGCCAAGAAATCCGGCCTTTGCGGGCTTTCAGCCCGTTGACAACGCCGGTTTCTTCTGCTAGGGCTAGCAGTAGTCGCCGGGGGTGGTCCCAGGCCGGTCACGCTGGCTAGCAAGTTTCCGGGGGGTTTGCACCTAGAAACGGAAGAGCCGTTATGCCG
>JAHJDO010000146.1 GCA_018812485.1 bacterium
AAACATTTTGGACACGGATTACACGGATAAACACGGATTTTTTATCGTTTTCTCCGTGAGACTCCGTGAAATCCGTGCAATCCGTGTACGGAGTCACGGCAAATCCCAGAGAGCCAAAATTTGGAAGTTGGTGAATAGAGCTATTAGAATATGTTCAGAGCAACGAATAAAACATCTGGTGAAGAAATCGTAATTCTTGACGATAAGTGGAAGAATCAAAGAAAGCACCTCCGCTCTCTTGGCAGGAATGATATCCTTGTGTGTCCAGGGTGTTTACAGCCCGTCCGAGTTCGAGCAGGAAAAACTAACCGCTGGCATTTTGCACATAAACACCTCCAAAATTGCCCATACGGCTACGAATCACCATCGCTATTAAATGCGAGAGCTATTTTATATAAATGGCTTGTGGGAAAATTTGGCGAAAATGTAAGCATCGAAAAGAAATTTGATAATGAAAAAATCCATCGTCACCTTGATTGTTGGGTAGAGACTGAAAGATGTAACTTTGCATATTGGATCATAGAATCTGGCATGAAACCTCAGAAAAGGGAGAACCTGAAAGTCGGTTTAGGGCAACTAAATGCTCAAGTCAACTGGGTATTTGTAGTAGATATGCTCCGAGAAGACAAAATTCATTCTGAAAGTATCCACCTTACAACAACGGAGCGAGAATTCATGCAGCAGTCTGATTATGATGAAATGAAGTTTGGTAAAGTTTATATTACGGGGAAATCGCTCCATTATCTTGATCCGAGCAGTGAAACTCTAATAACATATAGAAAACTGCTTTTGATTCATTCCCCACAACTATATCAGGGGGCAAAAATAAGTAACGAGATATCATCTGTGTTGGTATCTCCGAAATCTGGAGGATTTGTACATCCGGGCGAACATGAAGGATCAGAAAAGTTGAAAAAGGAAAAAATTCAACTTGAAAGAGAACAAGAGGAACAAGAAAGAATGATCACCAAGTCCCGTCAAAAAGTTGTCGAGAGTTTTGACAATTTGGAGAGTATAGTTCTTCCAAAAATGAGCCCGGTTTCCCAGACTAGTTATGAGCCATCAATTTATAGCGGTAAAGAAGCAACGTGCATTCTTTGCGGGCAAATAACGGCTGATTACTGGTATCATAATAGAAAAGATGATACCTGCAAATGCCGAGAGTGTGCTAGCCAAGGAAGGTATTGACCAAAGAAAAGCGCAAAGTAAGTTATGGTAGGTGGGGAGGTGGGGAGGTGGGGAGGGGGCGAATCAGCGAGGGGGGGAGGGGGTCAGGAGGCGGGGGGCAGGAGGCAGGAGGCAGGAGGCAGGAGGCAGGAGGCGGAGGCAGGAGGCAGGAGGCGGAGGGTGGATGGGTGGTCAGGTGTCGAGGGGGCTGCGGACAGCGAGGGGGCCGCGATTCAAAACGTGGGTGTAGATCATGGTTGTTTTGACGTCTTTGTGGCCGAGGAGTTCTTGGACTGTGCGGACACCTGCCCAGAACGCAGGTACTGGGTATCGTAGCCGGATTCAAGGAGGTGGGTGGCGAAGCTGTGCCGGAAGGTGTGTGGGGTGACGCGTTTGGGGATATCTGCTCTTTGGGCAGCACGCTTGACTGCTTTTTGGAGTGTGCTTGGGTCAGCATGGTGACGGCGCATGATGCCTGTGCGGGGATCGCGTGATATTTTACTGGCAGGGAATACGTATTGCCAGATCCATTCCTTGTTAGCGTGGGGGTATTTGCGTTCCAGAGCATAGGGCAAGTAGACTGTTCCATATCCGGCTCCCAAATCATCTTCGTGGGTCAGCTTAACGTGACGGAGGTGAAGCTGCAAAGGCTCAATTGCTATCTCTGGCAACATGGTGATCCGGTCTTTTGCGCCTTTTCCATCGCGAACGATAATTTGACAATATTCAAAGTCTAAGTCTTTAACCCGCAGGCGGATACATTCCATAAGCCTGAGACCGCTCCCATAGAGCAATTGAGCCATCAAACGAAGGTTGCTTGGGATACAAGCGACGACCCGGATGGTTTCTTCTTTAGTGAGGACGGTGGGCAATTTCTGAGAACGTTTGGCCCAGGCTGCGTCAATATCGCCAGACAGTTCTTTGTGGATGACTTCGCGGTATAGAAAAAGGATTGCGCTGAGGGCCTGGTTTTGAGTGGCTGCGGCGACTTTTCGATCTGTGGCAAGATAGGTGAGGAAGGATTCGATTTCCTTGGTGCCCATATCTTGTGGGTGGCGGTACACGCCTTGTTGGGATTTATGAAAGAAGATGTAGCGTTTGA
>JAHJDO010000147.1 GCA_018812485.1 bacterium
CGTTTGCTGAACCCAAAAGGGTTCAAATCATACCCACCTCTCCGCCAAAAAAAATGCCCCCATTTCATGGGGACATTTCTTTTGGCGGAGAGGCAGGGATTTGAACCCTGGGTACCTGTTACAGTACACACGCTTTCCAAGCGTGCGCCTTCAACCACTCGGCCACCTCTCCATCTGCTTAAGGTAGATTCTCTATTTTCAATCCACCCATTTTCGATTGTCCTTCTACCTGTATTCTACAAATAAAATCAACCCCAAATTAAGGTAAAAAATTACAAATAGGCATATGCACTTTACGCCAGTGACCACAATATGTAGTATGCGAGGTAATGCAAGACTATCCATGTACACTTCAAGAATTGGTAGAGTGGTTTCCAAGTGAAGAGGCATGCAGCAAGTATTTATCGAAGCTACGCTGGCCAGAGGGCTATCACTGTTCAAAATGTGGCAGCAAGAAAGCATGGTTGACACGAAGGAACCGTAACGATTGTGCTAAATGTGGATATCCACAATCCATAACAGCGGGAACAATATTTCACAGGAGTCATTTACCACTACAGGTTTGGTTTCATGCAATTTGGTGGGTTACGAGTCAAAAAAGCGGAGTTAGCGCCCTAGGTCTCCAGAGAGCACTAGGCTTGGGGAGTTATAAGACCAGTTGGAGTCTGCTTCATAAGCTGCGACACGTCATGGTGCGACCAGGGCGAGATCTACTTCGAGGAAATGTTGAAGTAGATGAGATTTTTGTAGGTGGGAAAAGCCCCGGTAAGCTTGGGAGATCTTCTGAAGGAAAAGACTTGGTTGTTGTGGCCGCTGAGGTCAGAGAAAAAGGAAAACGCATGGGACGTATTCGTATGCAGCACATAGAAGATGCTTCAGCAAAGACATTGGGGACCTTTATGTTTCAAAATGTACAAACAGGAAGTATTGTTACAACTGACGGATGGCGTGGGTATAATGGGTTAAAGGGGCGAGGGTATCGCCATAAGCGAGTTCCAGGAAGTGAAGTTGGAGACCAAGCTCTGCTTTCTCATGTTCATCGTGTATCGGCGTTGTTAAAACGTTGGTTTTTAGGGACACATCACGGAAAGACTGACAGTCGCTATCTGAACGAATATCTAAATGAATTTGTATTTCGATTTAATCGGCGCACATCCCGCTCTCGTGGATTATTATTCTATAGAATGATGCAAAACGCTGTTGTCGTAAATCCCTATGGATATCAACAAATTAGAAAACCCAAGCCGGCCAACCACTAGATGTTGTGGTCACTGGCGTAAAGTGCATATGCCTAAATTACAAATATTTGCTAAAACTAATATTATAAATTACAAAAATCTGCTGAAATTAATATTAAAAAGTGCAAATTTTTGTTAAAATTAATATTAAAATTGAACCGGACGCAGGTTGTCTTGTGAAGATCAGCTCCGGGCCTTTGAGCCTGAATAAAGATTTTGAGGCGAAGTTGCCCAACTACCCGGGTGTGAAAAAGATATCTCTTTTGACTATACCGCACTATCTGGCGGCAAGGCTGCCCGGGATGCTAAGTAAAATTATTAAGGGGAATTCGTAAATTTGTGTAAAGAATCTTACAGCTCATATTCTATCAGGTTAATTACATTCAAATTTCATCAGAAAGAGATCGTATGCTCCGATATTAGCATTTCCATCGAGAGCACCGTTGGTGTATCCTGAGAGATAAATATTTCCGCTTTTGTCTATAGCGACACTACTAGCTATATCGCTGTCTTTCGATCCTATCTGTTTTGTCCAGAACTTCTTGCCGGAGGGGTCATATTTAACTAGAAAAATATCCTCATTCCCCGTATTCTTGTTTCCATCCAAGTTGCCAGAAGTCTTTCCCGTGAGATAGATATTTTCATTCTGATCTAAGGTGATGCCATATGCAATATCTCCGGCCGTCGATCCCAACATCCTAGTCCATAATCTATTGCCAGAGGGATCATATTTGGCTAAAAAAATGTCGCCATCTCCCATATAAGTTTTTTCACCCAAATCGTCTCCTGCGAATCCAGTAACGTAGATATTCCCGCTTTTACCTATAGCAAGACTTTCACCATAATCGGTATAACTTGATCCCAACATTTTGGTCCATAATCTGTTACCGTAGAAATCACGTTTGGTTAGAAAGATGTCTGATATTCCCATATTCTTGTTTCCATCCAAGTCTCCTCTAGTGGAACCCGCTAGATAGATATTTCCATTTCCATCTAGGGCAACATTGTTGGAAGTATCATCACTCATTGATCCAAATTGTCTTGTCCATATATTTTTACCGGA
>JAHJDO010000148.1 GCA_018812485.1 bacterium
CGCAGGCGGTGCAGTCGTCGCAGCTCCAGATCGACGAGAAGGAGGAGGAGGTGAGTTGGCGGGATTGCGTGGCGGGCTTTGGCGACGTCACGGTCGTGACCCACATCCCCATGTTCAAGAAGGTCAAGTTCTACTCACGCGACAGCCTCGGGTTCGAGGAACTGGAGATGCCGCCTCAGCAACTCGAAACCGTCGCGCTGTGGCTCGTGCCTCCGGACCGCGCCGCGGAGACGGTTCGCGGCCACCACCGGGTGTTCGCGGAGGGGCTCGTGGGCATCGCGAATGTGTTGGTCGAGGTGGCTCCCATGTTCGTGATGTGCGACGTGCAGGACATCGGCGTAGTGGTCGATGCCGCGAACTTGGGCCGAGACGCGATCTTCCTGTACGACCGCTACCCCGGGGGCATGGGTTACGCGGAACGGTGCGCCGAGGTGATGGGCGAGCTGATCGAGTCGGTGCACACGGTGGTGAGCCGCTGCCGTTGCGACGATGGCTGCCCTTCGTGCGTGGGCGCGGCCGTGCCGTCGTTCGCGCTGAGCGACCTGGACTCCGGCACGCGTGGGCGCATACCAGACAAAGAGGCGGCCCTGATCATACTGCACGAAATCCTGGGCCTGCCGGCGTACGAGCCAAAGTCGCCTCCGCGGCATCTGCGCCCAGATGGGAGCACCCAGCCCGCGGCCGGAAATGCTGGCCAGTCTGCATCCGGCCCCGACGAAAAGCCGCCTCGCCTTTCGGACCGGATTCGCAAGAAGCTCAAGGAGAAGTAGAGTCTTAGGCTGTGGCTTCTCCGCGTGGCGCGGAGAAATCCCTACGCGGCCCCGAAGCTGTCATTCTGACTCATTTTCGACAGTTTGGGCGATGAGGATGCCGCGATTTGGCCGATAGCTGCCGTTTACGGCACTTGCGGGTCCAGATTCGCCAAAATGTAGTGCCATACGAGCGCGATTTGGGGCTTGACATCGAACGTGCTGGATGCTAGAATAAGGCCATTATGTTCGTGAGAAAGAAGCGAGGAGGCAATCGCCGACACCCACACGATTACCTCCAGATCGTAGAGTCCTATCGTGACCAAGGACTGCCCAAGCAGCGCGTCATCGCCACCCTGGGCCGGCTGGACCATCTCACCGAGGATGGACGCCTGGACGGCCTGATCGAAAGCCTGGCGCGCTTTGCGCAACACGTGCGCGTGGTCTCGGCCGCTCGGAGGCCGCAGATCCAGGCTTGCGTCACGAAGCTCTGGGGGCCACCGTTGGTGTTCGGCCGGCTCTGGCAACGCCAAGCGCTGCCCGAGGTGCTGGCCAGTCTGGCCGAGCGTCGGCGGTTCGAGTTCGACTTGGAGCGCACCGCGTTCGCACTGGCCCTGCAGAGGTTGTGTTGCCCAGGCTCGGACTTGCAGGGGTCGCGGTGGGTCGACACGGTCGAGGAGCCAGGGTTCGAGCCCATCGCGCTGCAGCATCTCTACCGCACCGTAGGATGGCTGGCCGAGGTGCGGGCGGACTTGGAGCGCCAACTCTTTGCCCGAGACCGGGACTTGTTCACGCAGGAGCTGGACCTGGTGTTTCTGGACACGACCTCGCTGTACGTGTACCGCGACACCGAGACGGAGTATCGGCGCCGGGGCTACTCGCGGGATCGACGGCCCGACTTGCCACAGTTCGTGCTGGCCGTGGCCGTGGATAGGGCGGGCTGGCCCGTGGCGTGGGAGCTGTTCCCCGGCAACACCATGGATCGGAAAGCGTTCGTGGCCGTGGTGCACAAGCTCCGGACGCGCTTGCACATTCGCCAGGTCATGGTCGTGGCCGACCGTGCGATGATCGGCAAGGACACCCTGGCGGAGCTGACGGAGCATGACGAGGCTCCGTTCGACTACATCTTGGGCTGCCGGCTCCGGGGCAGCAAGGAGGTGCGGGACGAGGTGTTGTCCCGGGGCGGGCGGTACTGCGCGGTCGCGGGGAACTTGCGAGTCAAGCAGGTGTGCGTGGGCGAGCGGCGCTACATCGTGTGCCACAATCCCGCGCAGGAGCGCAAGGACGCGGCGAAACGGGAAGCCATCTTGGCCCGGCTGCAAACGCGTCTGAGCCGGGAGCCCAAGGGCCTGCTCAAGAACCAAGGGGTCAAACGATTCACCCGGGTCCGGCGGGGCTCGATCGAGATCGACCATGGCGCGGTCGCGGCCGACGCTCGGTACGATGGCAAGTTCGTGTTGACCACGAACACTGACCTGTCGCCCCAAGATGTGGCCACGACATACAAGAGTCTGTGGCGAGTGGAGCGCACGTTCCGGCAAGAGAAGAGTACCTTGGCGGTGCGTCCGGTCTACCACCATCGAGACGACACGAGCATCGGACACATCGTGGCCAGCTTCCTGGCGTTGCGACTGGAGGTGGACTTGGAGCGCCGGCTCGAGGCGCAAGAGGTGCAGGCGTCTTGGCCCGAGCTGATGCACGATTTGTCCCAGGTGCAGGCGGTGCACTTGGGCATGGACGGGCGAGGCTGGCGCGTACGCACGGACTTGAGGGGTGCGAGCCATGCCGCGTTCCAGGCCGCGGGCGTGCGGCCACCACCGCGGGTCACGGCACTGGAGGACCAAGCGACCGTGTAGTGCCATACGCCCACACTCCAGTCATAAACCCTTGCTACGAAACGAACTCTTCTGACAAACTGTCGAAAATGAGTCTGAACGAAGCGCAGCGTAGTGAAGAATCTCTGCCTGGTCGCACACAGGCCGCGTACAACGAGATTCTTCGCTGCGCTCAGAATGACACGCGAGGGCGGGTGAACTGTTACGAAACAAGATCCTCGGTCGCCTTCTGTTTTCGCATGGAGGGTTGGCGATCGGGTTAGAGATAAGGGATGAGAGATTAGGGATGGCCCCCGCGACGGAGTCACTGGATGTCCACAGTGTTGAATGAGCCATTCTTCCGGGCACAAAAGGCGTTCCCCGTGCTCGCGCCTGACAGCCTGATTTCACCGTATTGGGCAGCTCTGCCAGCAGCAAGGCACAGAGAATCCAGGTTGCCGTTGTGCGTGATGGCGACTGCCATGCGGCCCTCGAGACTGAACTGGCCGAAGCTCACCTTGCCAGGCGCGGTCGCATGGAGCAGGATAAATGTTTCGCCCGCGCAGGATATTTCGAGGGCCACTGCATCAGCCCGACCGGCCACGGGATGCCACGTTGCATGGATCGGGGGAGGGGTCTCGCGCTCGTACG
>JAHJDO010000149.1 GCA_018812485.1 bacterium
ACCATAAAATTTTGCATAAGGGTCTGGATGTAGGCCCCCAGTTGATCGTCCGGTGAAGTATGCGCCAAATCAGACGATTCGGAGATTGCATATTTATTAAAAGCATGCCGCCAGGCTTCGGTGTAAAGACTGGCCTTATCGCTAAAGTAATAGTTGACAGCAGCCACGTTGGCACCGGCTCGGCGACAGATCTCCGCCACCTTGGCGTTTCGATAGCCTTTTTCAGCGAATACCTCACAGGCTGCGTTCAGCAGCCGGTAGCGGGTTTCCTTGCCGTCTTCTCTCTGGGCCATGGTATCTCCTCCTTAAGCTTTCTTGTAAAAGCTGAAGCCGGAATAAATTAAACGGGGACTTAAAGTTTTTACTTGAAGTAACCGATTAACTGTATTATCTTGCCGTTTTAAATATAAAGTTAAAATACATATTTAAAATAGTCAAATGGTTTATTGTCAACAACGATAAAAACTTGGCGGCTTCGTAAAAAGTCCGATTTCTGCGTTGCGCTTCATTCCGTGTTCACTGGGGCGTACAAAAGCACGCCTCATTCCACGAAATTCGCACGCCTTTTTATTCCACATAGGTTTGGCGAGGGAACTCGCACTTTTTACTTTGCCGTCTTAATTTCGCCTTTTTACGAGTTCATCAAAACTTAATTCACCCTGATTCGTTAGGAGGACCAGAAATGATGCAAACGAAGTTCAGCTTCAATTATCCTCGAGCGCTAATCGCTACGATATCCGCCGATTATAAGTATTTATGGTTGAAGCGCTTAAAGATTAATGTCATAAACCGCTGTTCCGGGCCGGTTGCCCTGTTTCTGGGTCTTTTGGTGATGATCGTGTTTCCGGTTGTGGTGATCGCCGGCCCTTCTGGTCCAGGCGGACCGCCGCCGCTGGTAAAGGTAACCCTGGTTACCGCGCAGGATGTCAATCCGCCGGCGGAATACGTTGGCCATGTTGAGGCCATTCAGAGCGTGGACCTGCGAGCCCGGGTCGAGGGGTTTCTTGAACAGGTCAACTTCAAGGAAGGAAGCGATATCCGCGCCGGCGAGCTCCTTTATGTTGTTGAGCAGTCACCTTACCGGGCCAGGGTTGATGCCGACAAAGCCCTGGTGGCCCAGGCCGAAGCGACCCTTGGCAAGGCCCGCCAGTACCTTCAGCGGGCCCAAACAGTCCGTTCCGGCGGGATATCCGCGACGGATCTGGACGATGCCGTAGCCGAGGAACTCCGTGCCAGGGCGCAGCTTGAACAGGCCAAGGCAAACCTTCAGATCGCACAAATCAACCTGGGTTATACCTCGATCACAGCGCCCATCAGCGGCCGGATTGGCCGCACTGCCTTTACCAGGGGTAACTTGCTGAATCCCGGTTCCGGCCCTTTGGCCCGGATTGTTCAAATCGATCCCATCCGGGTGGTTTTTTCTATCAGCGAAAATGATATTGTTGCCGTTAAGGCAGCCGTTAAAGATGCGGACAGGGACCAAAAGCACCCCATGCTGACGCCGAGAATCAAACTGCCTGGTGGTCAAATTCTCAAAATTGCGGGGCAGGTGGATTTCGTGGACAACACCGTGGACCCCGGCACCGGAACCATCGCTGTGTGGGCTCTGTTTAATAACCCGGACGGTACGTTGCTTCCGGGACAGTATGTCACCGTCCTGATTTCCCGAAGCGAACCCAAATCAATGCCGGTGGTGCCCCAGTCAGCGGTTCTGGAAGACCACGACGGACGCTATGTCCTGTTGGTGGACGACCAGAACCGAGTGGTCATGCGTCGTATTCAGACCGGACCTGTGGTCGGCATCAACTGGGCCATCGAATCGGGTCTGGCCGTAAATGAGAAAGTCATCGTCGAGGGCATCCAAAAGATCCGGCCCGGCCAGCAAGTGAAAACCACTACCACCGATGAACAACAAGGGAGGTGATGCATGTTTTCACGAATTTTCATCGAACGCCCGCGTCTGGCTGTGGTGGTATCCATCGTACTAACTCTGGCTGGATTCATTGCGCTGTTGAACATTCCCGTGGCCCAGTATCCCCAGATCACGCCGCCTGAGATCCGGGTAACCGCGACATATCCGGGCGCCAATGCCAAGGTTGTGGCAGACAATGTGGCCGCACCCATTGAAAAGGAGATCAATGGTGTGGACAAAATGCTCTACATGTCCTCCTCCTGCTCCAATAACGGGCAATATACGCTGGCTGTCACCTTTGAGGTGGGCACCGATCCGGACATCGACCAGGTCAACCTTCAGAACCGGGTGCAACTGGCCACCTCCAAACTGCCCCAGGCGGTGGTCGACCAGGGTATCGATGTACGCAGACGATCGACCGACATATTGGGTGCGGTAGAATTCTTTTCCCCCCAGGGCACCCGGGACAAGCTTTTTTTGAGCAACTACGTCAGCCGAAATGTCAAAGATGCCCTGTTACGTATCGACGGCGTCAGCGATGTCTTTATTTTTGGTGAGTTTGAATACAGCATGCGCATCTGGATGGACCCGGAGCGGCTCACCGCCCGGGGACTTACCGCCGATGATGTGATCGCTGCCATCCGGCAGCAAAACATCCAGGCGGCCGTGGGGTCCGTCGGGACAGCACCCGCCGACACCGGTCAGCAGGTCCAGTACACCTTGCAAGCCAAGGGGCGGCTTGATAATCCTGTAGATTTTGAAAACATCGTCGTACGCAGCAACGATCAAGGCGGTCTGGTGCGGGTTCGTGACGTTGC
>JAHJDO010000150.1 GCA_018812485.1 bacterium
CTGCTAGCAGACAGGGCTGTCCCTTCGACGGTGCTCAGGGTAAACAAAAAAATTAAAACATTATTTCTTTTGGTTTTTAAATGGGGTGGCGGGGCAAATAGCTTTTATTTATTGTTTCGCAAGAAGTAAATAATTTCACTCAAAAATCTAGATTGGTCAAAACGATCCACATCATGGCCTGCCCCTTCAATTTCTACAAATTTAAGTTTCTTAATGTTTTCTTTAATATAATCTTTTGTCGGCCCAAGAAATTCATATGCCCATGATTTTGTCCCGGAATAATATAGAACAGAGGCTTTCGTGTTTTTGATTTTTTCTCCTAAATCCGCATAGAGAACCGCCTTATTAAGTTGATACCACATTTTGCTGTTGAAATAAGGGTAAAGGAGGCGATAATTCCAAGTAATATAATCCCGAAGAAGGTAAGCATTTAGATATTCAATATCATGCCGCGCTTTTCTGCTATTCTCGCGGTTTCTATCAGCCAACGGAATTGTATTAATTCCCCTTACGAAGCCTTCAATTATTACGAGCTTTTTATATTTATCAGGATATTGGCCAGCAAGATAAAAGGCAATTGATCCACCATAACAATAGCCAAGCAAATATGCCTGCTTAACACCTATTCGGTTTAAAAGTTCATGGATGATCTCGCCTTGTTCCTCAATTGTATATCCAAAAAAGTAGTTTGGTTTATCAGATTCACCAGCACCGATGTGATCAATATTTATAACCCGATATTTTTTTGAAAGTTCCTTCATATATGGATCCCAATGATGGGTATAATGAATACCACCTCCTATGAGGACAAAGGGCTCTCCTGTTCCAGCTTCAACATAATGGATATTAAAACCTTCAATTTCAATAAACTTATCCTCTCCTACTATTGCCCTATCAAAATTGATGCTGTGATTGGAATTTACCCGTTTATTCTCAGTGTTGCGGAAGAGATTAACCCCAAAAAGGATTTTTGAACTGTCTTTTGCAAAATCCGCGGCAAGGTCAAGATCAACAAATTCTCCTATTGGTAAAGTAAGCCCGGCAGCGGGATGATCAATGTTGTAACCCACCCGCCAGAAAGCCTTTGAAGTAAACTGATTTTCATAGCCAACCCTAACATTTCCATTAAAATCATACTTCAAAGCCAAGCATTTATCACTGTCTTCTGTTTTATAAGCTATAGTTGCCGAAGATTTTCTGGGCAAGAAAGCATTTTCTTCATTTAAGAGCGCAGCTGAGAGTGCAATGTTTTTCGTAATATCCGCATCAAATCCAATATCGAAATCCTTCTGCCCATTCAAAACTTTAACTCCTACCCCCAACCGCAAAAATGAGTAAGTATTAAATCCGTGGGACACATAATAAACCGCGCCCTGGGTGGCTGAAGACCGAGCAATTCCTAAATCGCCTATACTCATAGCAATATTGTTGCGCGGCAAAACAGGACCATAAATGTTATCAAAGGAAAGCCTTATGCTATCCGATTTTGCCAGGTAAGCTGGGTTATAAAAAATACCGGAAGGGTCTCGGGCTGTGAGAGGATAAACATTGCCCATGCCAAGAGAACGAACGGAAACGCCATAACAACTTCCACACAAAATAAGACCGATCAAAACAATTAAGACTTTTTTCATGTTTCAATCATTTTCCCCCAACTAATAGTCAATTTCAAGAGTTATTCGAAGCATCGCAAGTTTTATCATGAATATTTATTAATGGGTGCTTCTGTATTTCTTTTCTTAAATAATCTGGGGATGCATGCACATAATTATATGTTGTTGAAATTGTTGAGTGTCCCATCAGCTTTCCTATTGTTGCAATATCAACACCACTTGTAAGCAGCAATGAAGCAAAAGTATGTCTTAATATATGAGCTCCTACCTTTATTTTTAAGCCTGAGGATATTGAAAGGCTTTTAAAGATCATACTGATTTGTCCTTTGGACAATCCTCTGTTCTTATAGCTTGTTAACAGGAATTCTTTTTTGCTGCACTCTCTTCTTTGATAAAGATAAGACCTAATTGTAGCTGCTAAAACTTCATTAATTGGGATCATCCGATCTTTCTTATGCTTGCCCTGGCGGAGCAAAATGGTCTTCTCATCAAGCTGTATGTCGGCACACATCAACTTAACTAATTCACTACGTCTAAGACCACAATAAATAATCAGCTCCACTAATATCCTGTCCCTAATGAGCGTGAAATTATTGCGGCCTTTTCGGCTATTAAGATAGCCCATAAAAGATTCCAATTCATTCATGGACAAAACAGGTAAAACCGAATAATCAACTCTGGGCAGAGATACTTCAAGAATTGGGTTTCGACTTATAACATTATTTCTATAGCAATGTCCAAACAAATTCTTTAATGTTATAAGCTCTCCTCTGACGGTTTTTTCACGCAAGCCCTTTTTTCTAAGAAATCTCATGAATTCTTTGATTTCGTTAACAGAAATGTCCTTTACGTCAAGCCCGCCAAGAAAAATATCAAATCGCTTGAGGCTCCTCAAATATCCAATACAAACTTCCTTTGAGATATTTTTCTCCCTCAAAGCCTTCTGCCAATCATCAATCATTTTTTGAGTGCTTTTATTAAGAAAAACATATTTACTCTTCCGTCTTTTCTTAAGCAATTTCCTTATTAAAGCATCATAGTTATAACCAGTAGAATTTACAGCGTTCCGCCAACTACCAAAATGTCGTTTGCGAAATGCGGCGTAATAAAGTCGAGGATACCCCCTCAAAATATTTACCGGCTGGAGGGATACCCCCTTTTCTATTAACTCTTTAATTCTCTCCTTAATAACTTCCTTATTCCATCGTTTATACTCGGCACTCACCTTTCCTCTAAAATATGCTTTCTTTAGAATTTTTTTGTATTTTTTGCCGAATCCAGCCTTTTGGACAGCACGACTCCAAGAACCGAAATATTCTGGACGGTATGCCGCAACAAACAAAGATGGATGGCTTTTTACAATATCGCTATATTTTATACTGACACCTGTCTTTACAAGCTTTGTTACATCTTCTATTATCTTCTTTTTTGACCATTTTTTATTCCAAGGCCTCATGTTTACCTCCATAATATTTAAGCAAAGGATTTCGCAATAAAGCCTTCTTGATCATTTCAAAATCAGGCTTAGCGTAAATTGCCGTCATCTCAATCCGTTTGTGTCCCATTAAAACCTTTAAGCTATTGAGACTGGCCCCACCCTTCAGCATTAGACTAGCAAAAGAATGCCGTAAAAGATGGCTGTATACCCTGGTCCTAATTTTCGCAACTTTTGCTGTCATTCGCACAATTCGAGTAATACTATGAAGATTCATCTTTGTTCCATAGACATCAATAATAAAATAATGCGATCTAAACTGAGATCGTGCTTCCAAATAATCTTCTATCCACGAAACAAGTGGTTGCTCAATGGGTATAAGACGATCAATGCCAAATTTCGCGTGTATTATCTTAATAAATCCACCTTTTATATTGATCTGCATACGTTTTAGGGTCGCAATTTCCCCAACTCTTAAGCCACAATATATTAATAATCCTAAGACGGTCTTGTTGCGGTAATATTGCAACTTTTTCTTGCGAGTATAGATACACCTTGCAGTTGCATTAATCAGTTTTGTTAACCCTGTAATGCCCAGAGGTTGCGTGTATGTCCTAGGATTCTTGATTTTACGTATAAAAAAATAGGGCTTATATTTTAGAACGCCCTTCTTAAAATAATAGTTAAGGAACGGCATAACAACCAAATAATTAGAATATATTGTGCCTAACGAGTACTTTTGTCTTTTCAGTTCTTTGAAGAATTGCCTGACCCACCCATAATCAAGATCCTCAAGATTTTCAATAGGCAGAAAGTTAATAAAGTCCCTCAAGCAATATTTTTGGCCCCTTAGGGTGTATAAGGAAAGGCGTTTATCATGCTTATTCATATAAATATATTCTTTTAGAGCTCTTTTTTTATTCATATAACTATAAAATTGTAATACTCTCCACTGCTGACTTTCTACAACTAGTAGAAATAACAGATCTTCTATTAATCGTAGCTAAAGTATGCGTCCCCATTATTGTTTGCAGAATACGGTGTTCCACCCTAGAATCGAACATCAACAAGAAGAATGTGTTCCTTAATATTCTAGAAGTCACCTTGATATTGCTTAAACTCGATATTTTGTTCATAAAGACATTTAAAGTCCGATGATTAAATTTCAAGTCCGAATTAATATTCTGAAACAACCTATTGGGATTCGATCTGGGGATCGTTCTTACATATTCCAACAACCAGGCATTCACTGGACAAAAAAGAGGCAGAATCCGTTGATCATGAAGAGAAGATTGTTCAATTTTCAGAGTTTTCTTCTTAAAGTTAACATTTTGAAGTTTTATTTTAAGAATCTCGCCTAATCCCAGGCCATAAAATAGAATCAATCCCAAATATGCTTTGCCAAAAACTTGAAATTGGCCTAATGACTGATTTTCTTCAACAAGAAGGTCTAATAGCCTGGATAATTGATTAAGCGGAATAAACTCTGGGATAATTTTCGGCACGAGAGGGGCAGAAACCTGGCTAACGGGATTAGAAGACAAATAATGCTTTTGAAATAAAAACTCGAAGTACGTCCAAAGAACCCACCTCATATTAAAAACAGTATATATTGATCTTCTTTTTTTTGTATGGGTGCTTCTTGACCTTCTGTAATAAGAGAGGTATTGCCTTATGACTTTCACAGAAACATCACTTATTGAATATATCTGTTTGCTTTCCAGATAGGAAAAAAAGCGGACTAAATCATTTTTTATCTTAATGAGCGTGGACGAAGATATTTGCGAAGATCTTTTATAAGAAACATATTCTCTAAGGTGTGTATCTCTTAATGATCTAATCAAGCTTATACGTATTATACCTAAATTTGTTGGGTTTGCGACCAAAAAATAAGCCCGCCTTCTCAATGGAAAACGGGCTTAAAATCAGATATCAGCGTATCTATATGAGATCCCGTATTCAACCTGATTTTGGATCGCGCATAGGCATGACTGGCAGATAAAAGCTACACTGTGCAGAGTATAAGGCTCAAAACCGATATGATCTATACCCTCGTTGCTCGGAACCAGAAACGACCCACATATTGAACATTTTCTCATCTTAATTACCTCCTATTTTGTAATCAGACTCTTGAGCTCCCCTATTAAGACCCTGGAAGCTCTTATCCTATGAAGTTTTTGGATATAATCCAGAAACTTAGCGCAACGCGAGCGATCGCGCGGGCTACACTGAACGCTAGGCAACCTACTCGTACAGCACAGACACGGAGAAAACAACGACGTACTCATAACTAAACCACCTCCTCCCCCTGGAATATGAAACAACGTGAGGCCAACTCCGCAGGCAAGCTGGCACCACCACCGCAAAGGAAAACCACAACCGGAACACCACGGGCAACAGCCTGCCGCACCGTATAAAGCGAACCACGAGAAGAACCAAAGAGGAAGGCCACCAGAACCGAGCAGGAAGAAACCAAGCGCCTATTGCGCCCCAAGAGAGCAGAAACCACCTGCTGGCGTGGCGCACCAGCGGAACCAGAACCCCAGAGGACCTGACCACCAGAAGCAAGAAACCGAGACACCTGAGGACGAACAAAAGCGGGAAAACCAGAAGCAGAAGACCAGGCGGAGAAGACAACACCGCGAGAAGAAGCACCCTGCTGGAGCAAAGCAGAAAGAGCGAACGAATCAGCCCCTACCACCCCGCCAGAAGCAACCGAAAAACCACGAGCTAGAAAGAAGGAAACAAGAGAGGAAACAAACGGGGAAAAAGAAGCAGGAAGAGAACGGGAACCAACAACACCAACTAAATGAGACATGCGACACCTCCCTATAATAATGAACCTGCAACTGCTGCAGGCATGGGAAGTTAAATAGCATTTTTTTCGCCGCTGTCACCCGCAGTGAGTGAACGAGCATACAATTTCATTTAATAACTGCGAGAGAGCGAACGGAGGGCGCTAGGAGCGAAGCAACGACGCGAGGGCGCAAGCTACATAAATTTCATAAAATTATGTGTATCATGCTTGCGACCCTTGACAGCGAAAAGCGAAAAAATGCTAGAATAAAAATGCCTGTAGCAGTTGCAGGATACAATATAAGGATTGCCAGCGGGCTAGATCTCCTATCAGCTCCCGGGCAATGCATGCCCCAAGAAGAATTGAGGGGTTAGAATGGAAAAGCTGGAGGCAGGCCAATATTACTATTATGATTCAAGCAAATCTTCAAGAGTGCTTCTAAACTCACCTTTGAATAATCGCCCATCAATCAAGTATTCCGTAAATTCCGAATAGCTTTCTGGACTCAAGAAATGAAAAAAGTATTTTTGCTTGATCTTTGCTTTTTTCAATTCTTCGTTCAAATACTCAAAATGTTTTTTCGCCCAGCGATATTTTGCCTTGTTTTCTTCTGAATCGTCACCATCGGATTTAATCTCAACGACAACAACATTTTTGCCAAGTTTTAAAAAGAAGTCAGGGTTAAAACTTCCTTGCGTCGGGTGCTCGCCCTTTCTCCATGAATACTCAACACTATAAAATCCCATGTCCCGCGATTTTATCCAAGCATCAATTTTTTTGCATACTTTTGAGCTGACAATCGCTTCAACGAACTTTCGTTCTGGTTCTTGCCTTGTCAAAAAGACATTGACTGACGTTTTGAAACAATAAGGATTAACTTCTTTGCTTGCGCTTCGTGGCAAACTTTCGTCATCAATTATGTCTTGCAAAATATCAATCATGCCATTACTGCACTCGTCTTTGAAATTCTCTGTATAAAAAATTGTTGATCCGTGTTTTATTGCGCCAACGGCAACGCTTTCCTTTTCAAGCTCTTTTGTGCTGATTAACTTCGGCTTGTTTACCTTCCTTTCCAAAACAATCGTTGACCCTCTTGCTCTAAAAAGCGTTTGAAACGCTTTGAAAATTCTGTTGGCGTTATCCTCAGTTAAAACTCCGCTTTTTATACCAACTTTCCGCATTGAAGTTACAATAATTTCTTTTATTTCGTTTTCCGGAGGCAAATGCTCTTTTTCGTAGTCGCCTTTCGGAAATCTGATTTTTACCTCGAAATCTCTGGTTTTGAAAGTTTCAACTATTTTTGACACCACTTCATCAATGCCGAAAACTTCTTTTTGAATTGTTGTTGTTTTCGGCTTAATAATTCCGCTTAAATCCTCGTATTCGGTTTCTCTGTCTATTTGCTCAACTTGGGCAACTAAGTTGATAAATCCTTTTGAGTAATCAAAAATTTTCGTGTCTTTTTGCGCTTTAACGGCTTTTTCCTGTTTTTCGTAGTCAATTGTGTAAAGATCAAAATGATATTTTGCCCGCTCGCCGAAAGTCAAAACCTCGCTTATCAAACGGACTTCAATTTCTAAAATCTCATCAATCAAACCACGGATGTTTCGGCTCCAAGCATCGTGATTAAAAACCCTGACCTTCGGCTGTGGTGATTTGTATTCTTCCGGTATGCGAAGCCCACGGCCCAAAACTTGAGCAATCAAAAGTTTTGAATTAAAAGCGCGGTCTTCCCACGGTACAATTTGAAAAACATTTTTTACATCCCAACCTTCGGTAAGCATGGAAACGGAGACAATCCACTCAACCGAATTTTCCTTGTCATCAACATTTTTCAATTCCAAAACATTTTTCTTGTGGTCTTTATGCGAGGTAACAATCAAAACTTTTTTTTCAACCGCTTTTCGCAAGATTTTTTCTCGCTTCTTCAAAAAATCAATCAAATCTTCCCGAAGCGTTTTTGCTCTGGAAATATCTTTTGTAATCAAAATTGTAAGTGGCTTGATAAGCCGATACTTTTTCACAAATTCGTCGTGATTGTCATAGATCTTTTGGAACTTCTCGTTTTTGCCTATGTTTTCATCTTTGGATACATAATCAATCGACTTAACCACTTTGTCATTAACGGCTCCTCGTATTGAATAACGATAAATAACATCGTTGAAATAGTCGTCGTTAATGTAAGCCGTGCCAGTAAGCCCTAAAACATATTTGAAATTGAAATCGGGATTAAGCAAAAACTGCTTCCACTTTTTTATATCCTTATCCCCTGTTGTGTTATACACATGATGGACTTCATCGTTCAGCACTAAAACTCTCTCGCCATTTCCTTTCAAGCTGTCATTTATTGACGATCCTGTCCTTTCATAAACAGCGTGAATATTCTCAATGCAAATGTCGCCGTTCTTGATTGTGCTGTTTGCGTCAATAATTCTTGGATTTTTGAATGCGGCGTTATTCGGCAAAGTTTCTTTAATTTTGTTATCGCCGGAAAGTTTCTCAAACTTTTCTTTCAAGCCAGATTCAATCGTAAGCGACGGACAAAGCACTAAAACTTTATCCACTAATCCAAGCCCTAAGGCGATTTGAGCGATACCGTAAATTACATAACTTTTACCCGTTCCTGTTGCCAAATCAATCACCGCAGACAATTTATGCGGCAAGGGCAAGTTTTTTTGATAATCGCGGACATTTTTGTATCTTTTCTGCAATTCGTCGTTTTTCCTGAAATTTTCCTCAATCAAATCCTCAATTGACCTATATTCGCCTGAGGCAAGAAAAATAATCGCGTCCGTGATCGCTTCTTTTTGAAATTCTCTATCGCCACAAAGCACATCAAGAAAACTGACCCATTTTTTCAAATTGAGTTTAGCAGGATCATATGTTTGCTTCACTTGCAAAACTAAATCTTGTGTTTTATATACTTTTATTCCTTCTGTCATAATTATTTGACCTTAAATTTTTCCCGAAATTCGTTGCCGTAAATATCAACATAAATCGCCATAATCTGCCTACCGCAGTCCTTTTTAGGAAATTCCTTTTTAATTTCCCTCTGTTTTGTCAGTTCTTGCTTTATTTCTTCTTTGCTCTCTTCTTTCTCACTTTTCTTGTGATTAAGCAAGTCCTGCGCAAAAAAGTAATTTGTCATCATAAATTTTTCGCCATCATAGTTTAAGTCAATAAGCAACATCGCCAAACTTTCAAAATTTTTGAGTTTTTCGCCGGCTTCATCTTGCGAATAGGCGGATTCAAACTTTTTGACTCTCAAAACAATTTGATCTTTCAATGTTTTGATTTCCGATCTTACTTCCGGCTGGCGGATAAAGTGAAAGCCGATTGCTTCATCCAAGTCATTGATTTGGTTCTTGCTTTGTGGCTGACGAAATTTCTTAAATTGTACCTTGTGCAATTCTTTAATAATTTGATACGGAACTTTCAAGAAGTAATAACGAACATTGTCTATCTGATGATAATCACTGATAAAATCAACATTATTTGCGGGAGCAATTATGTAAAGTCTCCCGTCAATTTTCTTTCCGATACATTTGTGTAATTCGCGTAAATATTTCTCATCAACACTTGTATTCTTGAAATCCCAATACGGAAAAATTTTTGCGTAAAATTCTCGCTTCTTTCCGTCAATTTCAACTCC
>JAHJDO010000151.1 GCA_018812485.1 bacterium
AAAAACGTGTCCGAACGCCAAAAATTAAATTTCGATCAGTTCAAAGAACAATTAAAAACCGTAAAACTCCTCAGCCTTGATGTGGACGGTATCCTGACCGATGGCGGATTATATTATACGGAAAATGGCGAGGAACTTCGTAAATTTAATGTCAGAGATGGCATGGGGATAAAATGTCTTCAAGCTGTCGGGCTGGAAGTCTGTATTATCAGTATGAGCACGACCAATGCCATTTTAGAACGGGGAAAGCGTCTTGGTATCCGCCATGTATATACGGGCGTGAAAAATAAAATCGAAGTTTATTACCATATCCGAGAGGACCTCCCAATCCAAAAAGATAACGTTTGTATATTAATTTCCGGTAATCATAAACCCCCAGTGGATTTGAGGTATTCCCCGGTCCCGGGCTATGGTTTGCAATCCATTTATCGTAGTAATATGTCCTCAAAGAATCATCCGTAATATCAGGCGAATTAACATTTCTCCAGTTTTGCCACTTGTCGAAAGTACCCCAGTTTTGCCACTCAATAGTTTCATTTCCGTAAATATAGGGACCGAAGTGGTATTTGCCCGGAGGACGAACCTCAGCCCTGAATTCCCCATGAAATTCATCAGTACCCTCTTTGGTGACAACTTTGACAATACCGGATTGAGCATTACCGTATTCAGCGCTGAATCCACCGGAAACCACCTCCAGTTGCTTGATACCAATGGGGTTAAAATCATATTTCCAGCTGGTATTTGACTTCTCACCCAATAGGTTAAATCCCGGGATACCTGTATTGGAAGTTATTTGTTCTACGCCATTGATCTGAAACTTTATATCAAAAGCGGGACCTCCGCGGATAGAAATCGTTCCATTGGGATTTAGAGTTAAACCTGCATTCAATTCCAGGGCCTGACGTAGCCCCTCGATTGGTGCAGCTTCAATATCTCGTGCTTCAATAAAACTAGCGGTAGAAGTCAGGTCTTTTATCACAGGAGGTCTTTTAGCTACAACCGATATGGGTTCCATCTCTATAGCTGTTGGTAGTAAAGAAAAATTCACATTTACGGTCCGGTCTACTACTACCACAACTTGCAGGACAGTCATACTGCGATACCCCATCATTCTGGCTGTTATATTGTAAATACCCGGGGGGACATTTAAAACAAAGTATTCACCAAACCGGTCGGCAGCAGCTCCCAGAGTTGTTCCATCGATAATAACATTAGCGCCTATTAATGGCTCTTGTGTCTTTGTATCTATGATTCTTCCGGCAATTTTGCTTTTAGGCACTTGAGCAATGGATTCAAGACTGATTCCTGATAGCAATACAAAAAGAAGGTACAATCCCGTAACATGCCATTTACCGCTTGGAATCATCGCTATTCACCTCCAATTGTTTATAACTGAGATCAGCGAAGCAAAAGCATTTTCTTAGTTGCTGCCACCGGGCGAGAATTTTGTCCATCTGGTAAATAAATCCATCGGTAGAGATAGACACCGCTGGATAAGCCATTGCCATCAAACCTGACTTGATGTCTGCCCGCCCGTAGTTCCCGAGCAACTAATGTTTCAACCTCCTGTCCTAAAAGATTAAGGACTTTCAAGATAATTTTGCCTGATGATGGTAATTCAAATTCAATGGTTGTAGAAGGATTAAAGGGATTTGGATAATTTTGATAAAGTCGGTACAACGATGGAACAACATCCTCTACCTGAGTGTCTATATCAGTGGTTTCCAACACACGGCGAATTCTGACTGCATCCGCGGTTACAACACCCTGACAAATGTCGTTAGAGACCAAGACGCTGGCTACTTTACCGGCTCGATAGTAGAAGCATCCCAGCACATTCCACAATCCACCATCAATCTGTTGATTAACACGCACCGTATCCACACCGAAATTATGCATGATAGAATAAGATACATCTTCAGCAAGAGAGTTTATACCAGCAGGCCATCTAACTGCGACTTCATAATAGCCATCCACTTCTATAAAATGCCACCATTGAGCACGATTTTCTCCACTACCGCAAGTCGAAACCAGATAATCAGGGCCTATATATCCTGAGCCATTAGTACATGTCGTCCAATTACCGTAAGTCTGAAAGTTTTGATCGCCATTATCGATTAATAAATGCGTCTCTTGTGGTGCGTAATCAAATTCGACTTGAGTAAAAGGCAAAATATTTCTATTCTCATCTTGAAGCACCTCTATAGTTAAACTGTACTGATAATTGGCAGTTAGTGGTGTGGTTGTTAAAGTAACAATTGAAGGGTCATTATCATTCAAAATAGCAGAGACAACATCTATGCTACCATCAACTGCATAACAGGAAATATTTTCGGCAGATTCTCTATCAAGATTACGGCTGAATTTTAGCTCCAGATGAAGGCTATCAGGAACATTCAAATCTAATAATTCAAACTCGGTGGAAACTACTAACCGTACTGCATCAGCCACTACGTTGCCGTTGGCGAAATTTGAAAGTTGAATACTAATCGGTGCATCGTAGGAAATAGTATCACTAATCAGAAAAACCCACGAGTCACTGTTTTGACGTTGATTGACAATTACGGATATTGTTTTAGTATCATTGGTTATTTTATAGCAGGCGTCAGTGGTATTACTGGAATCAGATATCCATCTGGCATAGATTGCATATTCGGCTGTCTTCATCAGTTTGGGATGCCAGGTTGCAATTACGGAATCGTCACCGGGTTCTGCAACTAAATAATTCCCCCGATATCCGCCGCTGTGTTGCTCCCAATTTCCACTGTATTGAAATTGGATAGAGGAACTATTATCAATGATAATATCATTATGAGGTAAATTGACCGGTTCGTTAAACAAATCATTTTTTAGAATTGTCAGAGTATTATTTGAGAGGTAACCGTAATACCACAGAGTTACGCCCTTGCATCCTTTTTCTCTCACCTGATTAATTTGAAATTGCAGTGAGGCATCATTCCGATAAACAATACCGGGATAGAGATAAAAATCGGGCGGTGCTAATTGCACAGCTTCTGCTAACTGATATGGAAAAGATGCATCATCCAGATAAAGCATCGGTTCAAGAGCATCCACATAGCCGCTATCCGCCCATATATCCCATCTTTGGAGATTATCATGATAGTAGAGCATATAAGGAGGCGCTACTGCTGCGGAAATGAATATAGCGGGATTAGTGTTTTTAGCTCGACGGTAAATCCGGTGAGCAATAGCGGTTATCTGTTCCTCTCGCCAGGTTATCCATTGTTGCCATTGCGGGTGATTATAATCGATATTGATGGGGTCCGTACCCCCTGTTTCAGTAGTATAGTGACTACGCGAAATATCAGAATATGAAAATTCGAGGGAAGGATAGCGTATGCGGTCGGTTTCAATTCCATCCAGATCTGGATACCTTTCAGCAATTTCACCAAATAAGTCTTCCATGAATTGAGCTACTTCGGGATGAGCCGGATCCAGCCAGTGGAAAACACCATTTTCGTTTTTCACATATCCCGAACCATTCTTTTTTATAGCTCTCCATCCAGGATGTTGAGTAAGAATTGGTCCGCAATCCGTAGTATCAGAACCACTCCAGTGAGCCATTAATCCATATTCAAACCAGGCTACTATTTCAAGCCCCCGCCGGTGTCCAATCTCGATGGCTTCCTGAAGCGGGTCTCTGCCGATGAACTCCGACCTTTGTCGGGGTCCACCAGCATTTGCAACGACATCACTGGGGTAGATTGTAGCGCCTTTATACTGCACATTTATCAACACTCTATTGAAATTAGACTGTGCCAATTTGTAAAAAGTTTGTTCCATGAGTTCGGGACCACTATAGATAACATCGCGGCTCATCCAGACACCGCGAGATTCCGGAATGGTTTCAGCATTAGCAATTAAAACTATTATAGATAAGACCAGGATTCCTATCAAAGGCAAAAGTAGATGTTTTTTCACTTTAGGGTACTCTATTTAATTAAAAGCATTTTTCTCATTTTTACATATTCGCCACACACCAATTTGTATAAATAAATACCCGAAGGGAGATCTTTAGCATCAAAATTTAGCTGATAGGCACCGGCATTCTGATAACTGTTCACCAGAACAGCAATTTGCTTACCTAAAACGTCGAACACCTTCAATTCAATCCAATCTCTCTTTGGTATTTCATAGGTAATAACTGTCCGGGCATTGAAAGGATTAGGATAATTAGGTTCTAACCTATAAACTTTAGCGATTTCTGAACTTGTGGATTCTATTCCCACATCGCCTCGTGTAAAAACAAATGCCTTTTTTACTTCCAGGTCTATCACATAGGCTATCTGCTCATCCGAACTGAGAGCTATATCAGACGGAGCAAGTAAGAGTGCACCATCAGGATCGGGGATGGAAGCACTATTTTTTCCGGGTAATTCCTCAAGTTCCATAGCAAAAGAACCCATAATCTGAAAAGCCTTAACCCAACGGCGTGTTGTGTCGGTTCCGCAAGCATATAGATTACCTGAGCGGTCAGTGGTAATACCATAAGGCGTCCAATATAACCAGGATAGGTCCGAAGCAACATCGGCTACCCGCTGTCCACTATATCCTATCGGTTCCGTTTGTGTTCCTCCTGTCCAAACCGCTATACCTCCATGGGCACCTGTAGAATCACTACTTCTTGACGTGTAAAATGGAGTGGTCGAATCATTGTAATCAGCACCGGGTATTACAGCAACATCACGAATTGGACTCAATCCCGTTCCATCATGACCGCCCGGTTCAACTGGATGCATATCAAGAGGCAGAATAGGCACCCAGCCGCCTCTAACAGTAGCAGTATCGGTAAAATTATAAACTCTAATAGAAGTCATATAAGATAATCCGCTGTAGATAAATTTGTCCTTTGTAGCGGAAAGTCCGAGTACCCAGGTTCCATAGCCTGATCCAGAAAAATCATTTCTATTATCAGGATTACCATCAAGGTATTCATACATAATTGCAGTTGATGGCCATGGAGTACCAGGTATTCTTGCCACAACATAAACCGAGTCGCCGATGGTAGTAATCCCACGGGTAGATTCAATATTCAAGTCAGATGAGAAATCCACAACCAGTGTAAATTCCGTATCATTTGGAGCAGCTTTAAATAGAGCATTTTTGGCAGTTGCGGAGATAGCAGAACTTGAGATAACCCAGAGGTTATTAAGACGATCGGTGGCGCATAGATAAGGTGAAATTAATGAGTCTGCTAATGGAAATTTAATATCTTGTCCGGGTTGATAAACCCAGGGCTCCTGAGCATGCAAAGAGATTGAAAAAAGGTTCAGTGATAACACTGCTAAAGTAAGTATAGTAGCAAATTTTTGCTTCACAACTATTTCCTCCTCTTTTTTGTTAATGTCAATTTTGTTTTATTTAAAAGTACTAATCTATCCCTGTGTCATACTTTAAAACGGATAGATTCTATTTACGGGCATTTCAAACCAATCATGCAAAACCATACCAATGGCTCCTTTCAGGACAGCTTCATCTTTTAGTTTGCTGGCACAAATCTGTACCGCCTCAGCGGGGGTATGAAGAATATCTTTATGTACATTTTGTTGCACCAGTTTTAAAAGCATTGGGCATTTCTCAATAATTTGTCCACAAAGAATAATCATTTCCGGATTCACAGTATTCAGCAAATTAATACATACTATCCCGATCAAAGCACCCATCTCTTCTAAAAGGCTACAGGCAAGTTTATCCCCTGATTCCGCTGCCTTGCCAATGCTATTAATTGTAATTGGGTTGTTCTTCGAAAGAGTTGATTCGTAACCTTTTTGAATAGCCCTTTCTGCGGCTTTAATCAAAACCGGTTCGGAAATAATTTCTCCAAAATCTCTTTGATTATCAAAAAGCAGGGAGAATTTCCTTTTAGACTTTAACCAATAGCCCAACTCATTGTATCCAATTTCGCCTGCGCTTCCTGTTATTCCCCGCATGAGTTTACCATCAATTACAATTCCTGCACCAATGCCTTCGCCAATCCACAGACAGACTAAATTATTAACATTTTTTCCACTTCCGTAAAAACGTTCACCAATACTGAGTGCTTTGACATCATTTTCTACGTATGTTGGAAATTCGAGGCGATTTTCAAAAATATCACGAATTGAAAAGTCGTCCCAACCCTGTAATGTGTCAGCGACTTTTAGACTACCTTTGTTATAGTCAATTAGGCCGGGAATTCCAATAGCAATGCCCCATTTTTTTGTATCATTTACCTCCGGTAGATTAAGAATATTCTCAATTTGATTAAATATTTTGTCAAGGATAAATTCGGTTAAACTACCAATGGGGTAAGTTATTTTATATTTTCTAATAATTTGAGAGTCAAGATTGGCTAAAGCAATGTTTGTAAAACTACGTTTAATTTCGATACCAATTACAGCACCTGCGAAGAAATTTAGTTTTAAGAGAATGGGTTTTTTCCCTCCTTTGAAAGAAGATTTACCCTTGCCAACCTCTTGTAGAAAACCATTCTCGATAAGGCGATAGGTAATCTCGGAAATGGTTGGTTTTGAAATTTTAGTTTTTTTAGAGATATCAATTCGTGAAATAGGTCCTTCCTCTTTGACAAGACGAAGAACTTTAAGTTCGTTGAATTCTTTGATAAGTTTGAAGTTGCTTTTTGGTGAATTAAACATTATATTTAGTATGTAATATTTACAAACTAAATTAAGAAATGATTCGTTTTATGTCAAGTTTTTTTTAATCCCACCAATACTGATGAAAAAAAAGTGACAACTATTTGATACACGAGGACAGCACAGAATGAGGATAGCAAAATATTCACCAAAAGATATCCTGGCTCTCGTGGTCTTAATGCACAGAACATCTTCGGGGATTAAAAACTATATTAAAAACAAAGGAATCAACATTATTATTAATAATACATTACGGTTACAAAATAAATCCGGATTGATACTTAGTCAATTTGATTCTGTTGATTGTAGCATATACATTTATAACCAGGCAATTTTAGAATTTTTAAAAGTAACAAATAAAAACCTGGCTTTAATGCCGGACATCTATAAATCGTGTCTTGCTCACGAGTTGTTTCATTATTTAGAATATGTGGGCGAGTTAAAAATATCGCATGAGACAACCACTTTATCATCTGAGACAGCAGCGAGGTATTTTTCGGAGTTAGTTACAGGTTTAAATCTTTCTGAGTAATAAAAATGGCGATATTCATAAAATATTACCTGCACCAGTACAAAATAGAAATTTTTATGAAAAATATCGTAAGAATTAAAGATGCCGGTTTTGACGGTATATTTTTTCCTGCTACAAAATCCGAGTGTCGATCTAATAAACATTCATCAAAAATTGAATTTTACCCTGTTTCTGAAATTATAGAAAAAGTTAGAGAAAAGGAATTAAAGGCAGGCATAATCTTACAATGTTTTCACAGCCCTCAACTCTGGTCAATAGATTCCTTTTCTCCTCCGGTTAATTTTGATGGCACGCCGTATGTTCCAGATTCGTGGTATCGTCCAACCTGCCCGAATAACCCCATGAGCAAGGAACGCTTTAAGAAGATATTGGATGAGATGTCCAGAATTGTTCCGCCGGATTATTTCTATCTTGATTTTTTTCGTTTCCCATTTTTCTGGGAACAAGAGCAACTTGAGGTACAGCACAAAGTGCCACCGTATTGTTATTGTTCTCATTGTTTTACCAGTTTTTCTTCATTAATAGGTACTCCTGTCTATTCAGTTTCCCAGATACTTGAAATGCTCCCTGAATGGTTAGAATGGCGGACAAACTCGATGATTGAATTGTTAAAAGACGCAAAGGAATTATTGCTAAATGAATCACAAATAATTATTGCCACCCTCCCTGTTTCCAGCGCACAACTGGTTTTTGTGACCGGACAATTCCCTCAGGGGTTAATAGACAAAGGGTGTTTAATATCTCCTCTGCTATATCATGCTATTAAAGAAAAAAATATTTCTTGGGTTGAGGAAATGCTGAATCAGTATCAGATCGATATGAAAGCAACTGATCTATTTCCGGGTTTTCAGATTACGGATAAGGAGGAGTTCAATTTGATCAAACAATGGCAAGATCGCTTTGCAGGAATAAATTTTTTCAACTGGAAGACATTTTGTGATTTAAATTAAGGAGAATAAGTGCTAACAGGTATAGCTATTCTGGTTGTACTTCTAATAATGATTGCGCTTATGTATGTGAAGAAGATATCTGCTCTTCTTGCACTGCCCATCATGGCTATTTTGTTTGCCGTAATTGCACAGGAACCTTTGGACTATATTTTAACAGAAGTACTTGAAAAAGGACCTATTCGACTCAGTTCTGCATATATAGCAGTTATATTTGGCGGCATATTGGCTACTTATGTTAGTGATATGAAAATTACCGACGGAATTATCAGGAGTGTTGCAGAACTTGCGGGTGATCGTCCATTTATTGTAGCATTAAGCTTGATGGTTGTTACTGCGCTCTTATTTACCACCCTGGGTGGCTTGGGGGCAGTAATTATGACCGGCTCTATTATTTTTCCTATCCTGCTTTCTCTTGGTACTCCTCCAATATTGGCAGCAGGTATAATGCTAATTGGTATAAGTGCGGGGGGAACGCTTAATATTGCTGGTTGGCAACTGTATATAGATTTTCTGGGTGTAACCCAACAGGATATAAAAAGTTTTGCGCTTTGCATTGCTCCTCTATATTTAATTACCGGCGTCGTTGTTTTGATACTGGGAATGTCAAACCGTAAATTGATGAAAGCATGGGCAATAGATATCCGAAAATTTCAAAAAAAGCCGGAGGAAAAACTTCACCCACTTGCATATTTATCCCCTCTCATCCCGCTTCTGGCAGTACTGATTTTTAATATTCCTATTATACCGGCGTTTATTCTGGGTATTATATATACTCTGGTTTCGACATGGAGAAAGGGAAGTATTAACTTGATGACGGGCTCCTTTTTTAAAGGGGCGGAATCCGTACTACCCGCAGTTTATCTTATGATCGGGATAGGAATGCTTTTAAATTCTGTTACACATCCCAACGTAATAGAATCACTGAGTCCATTTATGGAAATGATAATTCCGGGAAACCGTCTGATGTTTATTTTAGTATTTACGATTCTTGCTCCGCTGGCACTATATCGAGGTCCATTGAATATATGGGGAATGGGCAGTGGGCTTGCCGGGATTCTCCTTGCTACAAATACACTTTCTCCTAAAGCAATAATGGCAATTCTGATGTCTGTGGGGTGCATTCAAGGGGTCTGTGATCCGACAAACACACACAACGTATGGATAGCAAACTATTTAAGTGTAGATGTTCTTACTATTACCAAAAAACTGCTCCCGTTTATCTGGGTATTGGTGTTTTTTGCTCTTATAATTGCGGCTTTTAAATATGTCTAAAATCAAGGAAATACCTCTATGACAAATACCAGGTTTATTATTGCCATTATCTTATTAATTACAATATCCTCCTGTACACTGAAAAAGGAAAGAGATAAATATATTATCCTCTGGATTGATGCCACAGCAAATCTGGAAAACCTCAACTCACGAGACAAAGTGAAAGATATTTTACTGAAAACAAAAGAAACCGGAATAGATGCAGTGGCTGTTGGAATAAAGCCCTTAAGCGGGCACGTGCTTTATCCCAGTGAATTTGCACCCAGGCTAACTGAATGGCAAGGTAAACCTATTGATACTGATTTTGACCTCTTTGCAATAGTACGTGAAGAAGGGCTGAATCTAGGAATTGATATACATCTTCTCATAATGGTTTTTTCCGAAGGTCACAAGCTTTTTAAGACAGGTCCAATTTATTATCAGCATCCTGAATGGCAGACGCTCTGCTACGATATTGGATCAGATGAAACTGAACCCCGTTTGATTCCGATAACTGAGCTTCAACGTGGATTACTCACCCCCTCTATTGGGGCAGGATTCACAAATCCTGTTAATCCGGAAGTCCGGAAATATGAGCTGTCTGTTTTAAAAGAAGTGCTGGAGTATTATCACCCTGACAAGATAGTTTTTGATAGAATACGCTTTAACGGTTTGAACTCCGACTTCACCGATTTAACAAAAAAAGCGTTTGAAGAATTTATCGGAACGACTCTTAATAGATGGCCGGAAGACGTTTTCGAGTTGAAACGTTCCGGTGACAAAGCGGAAGTAATTAAGGGACGCTACTATGAAGACTGGTTATTTTTCCGCGCAAAAGTGATCCATGACTTTTTTCAAGAAGCAGTTGGGGTTATCAGAGAGCTTGATTCGAAAATTGTTATCGGTGACTACGTTGGGTCATGGTATCCAACATATTATACGTATGGGGTAAACTGGGGCAGCTTGAAGTATTTTCCTCCTTTTCAATGGGCAAGAGCGGATTACAACAAGACAGCTTATGCGGAAATGTTGGATTGGATTAGCGTTGGTTGTTACTTTCCTGATTTGACAAAATCAGAAGCAAAACAGGCAGGAGTACCTTTCTGGGAAAGCGTTGAAGGCGGAATGGAGGTCGCCAATGAGGCAATCGATGGCGCTATCCCGTTATACGGCGCTGTTTATGCAGAGAATTTTGCCGGTCAACCTGAGCGTTTTAAGACTGCAATGCAGATAATTTTAGAAAAAGGACAGGGCATAAAGATTTTCGACCTTAGCCAGATAATCGCTTACGACTGGTGGGATGAAATAGATGAAGTACTATCAAAATACAAAACAAAAGGTAAATATTGAAATCTCTTTCGTTTGCTGAAAATGATCTCCCTGTAAGCTATGAGGTAGATATAGCTGTTGTTGGGGGAGGCACTGCCGGCGCTGTCGCCGGCAGTGCAGCTGCACGTTCCGGGAAGAGGACACTCATTATAGAAAATCAGGGTTTTCTTGGGGGATCTCAGACAGGTGGACTTGTCGTTCCGCAGATGCCGGCGACTATTGATGGTAAATCACTGATTACCGGTTTAAACTCAAAAATTAATCGAAAGCTTGCCGAAACCGGTGATGCGGCAACATTTTCCGATGGAAATGACGGCTGGTTCAACCCGGAAGCATTAAAGTGCGTTCTGGAACAAATGTACCTGGGATATGGGGGCAAGGTTCTTTTCTATACTCGTTTTATTCAGCCTTTACTCAAGGAGGACAAGATTGAAAGTATTATCATTTTCAATCACAATGGGTTTAGTAAGGTCAATGCCCGTATGGTAATTGATGCCTCTGGCGACGCTGAAGTTGCTTTTTCTGCCGGAGCAGATTGCGCCGAAGGAGACAATAATGGAGTTCACCAGCCAATGTCCCTCCGATTTATTATGGGAAATGTAAACGTTGAAAGATTTTTGAGTTTTGCACGGGAAAATACTGACCTTCAAATAACTGAGTTGGACAATGGCTTTCAACTTTTTACCACTGCACATATCTGGGATAAAGGCTGGCGACTTGAGCCACTCTTTAGAAAAGCGGTAGATGAAGGTATTCTGGAGCATTCGGATGGCGACTACTTTCAGATTTTCTCTATTCCAGGACGTCCGGGAGAAATTGCTTTCAATTGTCCGCGTATTCCAATCGAATTAGACGGGACAAATGCCGAAGACCTCACATGTGTTCAAATAGATGGGAAAAAGGCTATACATCGTATTGTCTTTTTTTGCCAAAAATATTTACCGGGTTTTGAAAACGCTTTTATATCACAAATTGCGCCTTTTGTCGGTGTTCGGGAAACTCGAAGGATAAGAGGCGAATACTGTTTAACCGCAGACGATGTTCTCAATGCGGTAAAGTTTCCTGATGCAGTTGCTCGAAATAACTATCCCATTGATATACATAAATTAAGTCTCGCCGGTGTGGAATTGTTAAAATTGAAGTCAGGTAAATATTACGAAATTCCATACCGATGTTTAGTACCTTTAAAAATAGATAATTTACTTGTAGCAGGAAGATGTATATCAACTACTTTTGAAGCCCAGGGTTCTACTCGAATACAGCCTGTTTGTCGTGCATTAGGTGAAGCGGCCGGTGTTGCAGCCGCTATTTGCATTGATAAAAAGGTTGTTCCAAGACAGTTAGTCGGAACTGAATTGAGGAAAGTACTAATTGAATAAGGGGGGAATCTTTAGTGCAGTTTAAGGATTTAGAGATTAATGGAAGATAAACGAAAAATCAAGATAGGAATTGATGTTGGGGGAACTTTTACACATGCGGTTGCGATTGATGCAACATCCTTCAAAATCATAGGCGCCGAAAAGGTTCTTACTACTCACAATGCTAAAGATGGAGTGGCAGCTGGGATTGTACAGTCCCTGATGAATTTGCTCCGAAGTGCAGGGATTCAACCTGACGAAGTAGTACTTATTGCTCACAGCACCACCCAGGCAACCAATGCTCTTTTAGAGGGCGATGTTGCCGTTGTTGGTATAGTTGGTATTGGGTCCGGGTTTATTAAAAGACGGGTAAAAAACGAAACGTTTTTGAAAATAATCGAACTTGCTCCGGGAAAATATTTACAAACCTGCTATAGATTTATCGATGCTTCCGGAGGAATAAGCGTTGAAATAGTTCGAGATGCAATTGAGGATTTAATCAATAGAGGTGCAGAAGTTATTGTTGCCTCAGATGCTTTTAGTGTTGATGATCCTGCCTATGAAATGTTGGTTCTTGCCGTAGCGGCTGAAATGGGAGTCCTTGCTACCGCAGCTTGCCAGATATCCCGCTTATATGGATTGCGTGTCCGCACAAGAACAGCTGTTATAAATGCCTGTATGCTCCCAATAATGTTAAAAACTGCTGAAATGACTGAAAGAAGTGTGAAAAAAGCTGGAATTAAGGCTCCATTAATGGTTATGCGAAGTGATGGCGGCATTATGAATATCAACGAAGTTCGAAAACGGCCGATACTTACAATGCTAAGTGGACCGGCAGCAGGAGTGGCAGCGGCATTAATGTACACTCGAGTTTCTGACGGTATATTTATAGAGGTAGGGGGCACCAGCACCGATATAACTGCTATTCAAAATGGCAGGGCAAAGATACGCTCTGCAGAAGTTGGTGGACATCGACTATATATTAGTACCCTGGATGTCAGAACACTCGGTATAGCCGGCGGCTCGATGCCACGTATTAGTGACGGGAAGGTTATCGATATTGGTCCAAGAAGCGCCCACATCTCTAATATGGAATATGCCTCTTTTTCTCAACTGAATTCGGGGTTTGAAGTTGATTATATTCAACCCAAGACAGGAGACCCTTCTGATTATTTGTGTTTTCGCGGAGACGATGGTAAAAAAGTCACCCTTACAACTACATGCGCGGCAAATTTATTAGGTTATATCCCTGATGATGATTATGCAAAAGGAAATAGAGAGAGTGTAGAAAAAGCCTTTCAAATTGCTTCTGAACATGCAAAAATCCGACCGGAAAAACTCGCACGGGATATGCTAACTATCGGGGTACGAAAAATAGAAAAAACGGTACGAAAACTTATTGAAGACTATGAACTAAACTCTGATCTTCTAACTCTCGTTGGCGGCGGCGGGGGAGCCTCGGCAATTGTTCCAATGACTGCGGAATTAATGAACTGTAATTACGAAATTGCAGAGAATAACGCTGTTATATCTGCAATTGGTGTTGCGCTGGCTATGGTTAAGGATACTATTGAACGGACAGTGGTTAAGCCAGGGGAAGAAGATATATTATCTATTAGATGCGAAGTAGAAAAATCGTTATTGTCTATGGGCGCAGCTCCTGAGACAATTGAGACGTTCGTGGAGATAGATAGCAGAAAAAATATTCTTAGAGCCACTGCTATTGGTTCAACTGAGATAAGTGATTACGGTTTGGAGAAAAAATATTTATCAACAGCTGAACTAATACAAATTGCTGCCCACTCAATGAAATGCCCTGTTGAAAGTGTGAGTTCTTTTATAGAGACCTCTCGCGGCTTACATCTTTTTTACACAGATTATATACATAAGAGATTAGGACCCATTTTTAAAGAACACCGCACTAAGGTCAGAATAATTACAGGTGATGGAGTAGTACGGTGGGCTCATAACCATTGCGCTTATGATTGCGGGAAGATGCATGATGTGGACAATCGTCTTTACGCTTTTATAAATAAACATAAAACCTATGGAGATGCCGGGACGGAAATACCAAAACTCTTTATTGTTGCAGGAGGACAGATTACGATTATTCAGGACTGATCGAAGAATCACAAATCTACTCAATGATAAAACTTGATCTTAAAAAGTATTTACCAGTAGAACATGCATGGATTTTAGGGGTTTTACCATAGATAAAATGTAGATATTAAAAATGAAGGTTTATATGAAGCGTTATTTTCTTTTGACAATTATATTTGTTTCCATGTGCATGATTACTCAGTGTGGCTCTACAAACAAAAAATTCAAGCTACTGTGGATTGACGCCACGGCGAACTTCTCCAGATTGAACTCTAAGAAATCCATAATCAGCATACTTGACAAAATCGTTGAGGCTGGTGTAGATGGTATTATAGTTGATGTTAAACCGATATCTGGCGAAGTGCTCTATCCAAGCGGGATAGCACCGCAGTTACACACGTGGAAGGGATTCACAAGAGACAAAGATTTTGACTATCTCGGCACCATCCTTCCTGAAGCTCACAACAGAGGTTTGAAAACATATATAGCAATTAACGTTTTTAGCGAGGGGTGGAAAGAACACAGATGCGGTCCTGTCTATTGGGATCACCCTGAGTGGGCAACGATCATATACACTCCTGAAGGAATAATGCCGATTACCGAACATCCTTCCGGATATGCTGCTTTTGTCAATCCTGCCATTCCGGATGTAAGAGATTATGAGATTTCCATTATGGAAGAATTAGTAAGCAATTACCCTTTTGATGGTATTGTTTTAGACAGGGGACGTTATAACGGCATAAACTCCGACTTTTCTGACCTTTCAAGAGAACTGTTCCAGCGTTTCTTAGGATTCCCTATTCCTCGTTGGCCTGAGGATATATTCACCTGGAAAAAAGATGAAAATGGTGAGTGGAAAACGATACCTGGTAAATTTTATAAGGAATGGCTGCTCTGGAGAGCGGGAATTATACACGACTTTTTTGTCGAAGCAAAGGATAGAGTCAAAGCAATTAATGATGAACTGATTTTTGCAGACTATGTCGGGGCATGGTACCCAGACTATTATGCTGTTGGAGCTAATTGGGCTGCAAACACTTTTGATCCTTCACAGCGCTACGACTGGGCTCATTCTCGCTACGCCGAGACCGGATATGCTCAGATTCTGGATTTCCTATGTACAGGATGTTATTTCTACGAGGTAAAAACCGAAGAGCTCAGGGAGAAAGAGAATGCCACGCTTATAGAGCGGGGTGAGGCTGGAATGACTCTATCATTAGACGATTGGAATTCTGTCGAGGGCGCCGCGCGTATGTCTATGGAAGTTACCAGAGGAGTTACGCTGGTCTATGGAAGTCTTTATGTTCAGCAGTATTATGATAGAGATGATCCGGGGCAATTTATAAAGGCTATTCGTATGTGCTTGCAAGAGACAAACGGTATTATGGTTTTTGATCTTTGTCATTTAGAATCTTTTGATTGGTGGAAATATCTTAAAGAAGGATTGGAAAAATACTGAGGAAATCCTATGAATATTGAGAAGTTTAAGCCCTGGAAATGGAATGATATTGGCAATGAGTTTGGTCATTTCTCGGAAGATGGGAGAGAATATATCATTGATAATCCAATCACTCCAGCACCGTGGGTAAATTATTTAACAAATGGACGCTATACAGCGCTTGTCTCACACACCGCGGGAGGATTCAGCTATCTGGATTCACCGAAATACAATAGGCTTACACGGTTCCGATACAATACGGTCCCATGGGACAG
>JAHJDO010000152.1 GCA_018812485.1 bacterium
ATAACGAGGACATCCCATAGGTGGCTTCGGCTGATCCAGACGCTCAAGCCCCCGACGCGTTCCCAGCTATATGTCAATCTAATGGTAACACATCGGCCACGCCCCTCTTGCGCAATTACATTTTAGTAACCCCACATGAACGCAACCCCACATGAACGCAGACCGGGCTATCGCCCGGAGGGTAAGCGGCGCGAAAAGCTTAGTCTGGTTCGGGTTTACGGATGGCCTGGGGCAGAACCGCCCGGCTGGTTATGTACCTGTTGGACGGCAATCGTTGTAGATCAAAGCATTCAATGTTTGATTCCATTCCTATCCGGAGGTGAAAAATGAACCACATACTTACCACTAGGGGAAAACATGCAGTTACCGCACTGTTGCTCGTCTTTCTGGTGCTGGTGGCCCTGTCTGGATCAGTCCTGCCTGCCCGCGCTGTGGCCGTGCTGCTGGCCGATTTTAGCGGCACGCTCACCGACCCCGGCGTGCCGGTCCAGGTTGTTTCGCTCCTACCCGCGGGCGGGGAAGGGAGCGCGATCGGAGGACAGGAAATCACCTGGAGCGGCGACGGCGGTGACGGAGATTGGAGCAACCCGCACAACTGGGCAGGCAGCCGCGTCCCCGGTCCCGCCGACACCGCCCGCCTGGTCGGTTCGGCCCCTGACGCCCGCGTGGACGCGGCCTTTGGCGGCGTCGTCGCGGGGCTCTTCCTGGGAGCGGACTATGCCGGCACCCTGCGCCTCGAACATGCCCTGCTGGTGCGGGGCGACCTAGAGATGGCCGGCGGCACGCTGCAGGGCGGCGAGGCCGGCTTGGACGTCAACGGCACCGTCCGCGTGAGCGGTGGCCTGCTGGTGACGCCGGCCGGCGCGGCCATGAACGTGGTCATGTTGGACATTGCTGCCCCCGGGGTAGTGCGGCTGGGGACAAATGGCAAGCTGAATCTGTCTGGCAGTGGCCAGCCGCTCCACGGGGACGGCCTGCTGGACACAATGGCCTATCGCCCCAACAGCGTCGAATACACCGGGGCGGCGACGGCCGGCCTTACGGCCGCGGTGCCGGCGGTGGAACTGCGCCTGGCCCAGCCGGAGGGGTTCTCCCACGTCGGCGCATTGACGCTGCCCGCCGGGGATGAGTTTCTTGGGTCCGCGGTGATCGACCCGGCCGGGGCGTACGCCTACTTTGGCGACTGGACCAATGTCGGCCACGTGTTCAAGGTAGACCTGGCCACCTTTACCCATATCGGCACACTGACGCTGCCCGCCGGGGAAAAACGCCCCTTGTCCGCGGTGATCGACCCGACCGGGGCCTACGCCTACTTTGGCACCTACCACACCTTCCCTGCCCGCGTGGTCAAGGTAAACCTGGCCACCTTTACCCGCTCCGACGCACTGACGATGGACACTGCGGAAAACGATATCGTCTCCGCGTTGATCGACCCGGCCGGGGCGTACGCCTACTTTGGCACCATCTACCCCGGCACGGTAGTGAAGGTGAATCTGGCCACTTTTACCCGCACCGGCGCGCTGCCGCTGAACGCCGGGGAAGAGGGCCTCTGGTCGGCGGTAATCGACCCGGCCGGGGGGTTCGCCTACTTTGGGACCAATACATCTCCCGGCATGGTAGTAAAAGTGAACCTGGCCTCCTTTACCCGCGTCGGCGCGCTGACGCTGAACGCCGGGGAAGACAGCCTCCACTCCGCGGTGATCGATCCGGTTGGTGCATACGCCTACTTTGGCACCGAGACATCTCCCGGCATGGTAGTAAAGGTGAACCTGACCACCTTCACCCGCACCGGCGCGCTGCCGCTGAACGCCGGGGAAAACAACCTCCGGTCCGCCGTGATCGACCCGGCCGGCGAGTACGCCTACCTTGGCACGAATAGCTTGCCTGGCATCGTGGTCCAGGTGGACCTGGCAGCCTTCACCCGCACCGGCGCACTGCCACTGGACACCGGTGAAGACTACCTCCTCTCTGCGGCGATCGACCCGGCCGGCGAGTACGCCTACTTTGCTACTTTTACCGTGCCCGGCCGCGTGGTCAAGATCGCCGTGGGGGCGAGCGGCCTCTCGAAAATCTACCTGCCGGCGGTCTTACGCAACGCGCCGTAGCCCGAGATGCGCGCCGTCCAACCCCGCGTGAACGCAGACCGGGCTATGGCCCGGAGGGTAAGCGGCGCGATTTTGTCAATTGGTTACGAGCAAAACCGCGGCAGGGCCAAATCCGCTCGGCTGGTTACGCACCCGTTGGGCAGCGGATATAGGTTCAAAATGGTTATGGGGAAAATCAGCTTGATATAGCATGAGTTCCATGATATTATGCAAACATGATCCGATCATTCAGGAATGCAGCCACGGAAGATATATTCAATGGCGTAAACACGAAAGCTGCCCGTAATCTGTGTCCACAAAATCTCAGGAAAGTA
>JAHJDO010000153.1 GCA_018812485.1 bacterium
ATAAGGGCAGGCACAGGGGCCTGCCCCTACAAAAACATCCAAAAATGAGGTTTGGCAGCGGCCTCATTAAGGGGGAGCGACATCCCGTGACTACCTCGGAAAAACAACCCTTTCAACCTTCCAGCTCTCATCCACCCAAAGGCCAGTGATGTTGACATTCAGACCCCACGAATCAACTGTTTTGACGGCTAATTCCAGCTGCTTCATCTGTGTTTCTTTATCGACAGGGTTTCCTGCACAATCGTGGTGGGAGACTATCGCGATATTTTTTGATCCATGCTTCTGCACAGATATCAAAACCCTCTTCTTGATTGATTCCACATCTTCGTCATCAGCGAGGATTTTATTAGGGCCGGGCTCCGTGATAGTATCGACATAATCGACCTTGAATTCATTTTTCATCCATTCGTTTGCCGGCAGCTGGGTGCGTCCATCCATACAGTTTATCACCGTTGCAAATTTACCGTGGCTCATGATCTCCTCCTCAAATTAATAGATTACCAGTTTATCCAGCAGCTTGTCCGGGTCGGCCGAATATCCGATGAACTTATAGGGATGCTTTTTCAATATGTCGAAGTATTTTTTATGCATATTTTTTGGGATATATTCTACATTCAGAATCAGCTTGTTCTTCAAAAAAAGCGGCTTTATGAGCCTTAATCTGTATGACTGATCCTCTTTGTCGGTGATGTTGAAGAAGAGATCCTCCAAGCCCACACCGTCTATTATTTCCAAATACTTTTCGCGCCATTTGTCGGATGTATCATCCATGATGGAAAGGCCGTTTTGAGCGAGGATGATAAAGGAATCTCCCGCCTTTTTTCTTGAGTATTTCGCGGTCTTTTCTATGAGCTTTATCATTTGAGCCTTTACAGTTGAGGGGAATTGATATAAAATCTCCTATCGAATTAAGCTTAACTTATTGATTATTAACGGCTTTTATAACCAAAAAAAGGGGGGAGAGATGAAAAAAGCAGTAATCCTATCAGCGGTACTACTCATCACGCTAGTTGCATCAACGACATTTGCTGGAAGATGTGAATTCTATCAATGGAAATCAAATGTTTGTAAGAGCTTGAGCGATAGAATCTCAGCTCAGTTGTGTGATTACCATCAGTGGCCAGAGGCGCCATGTGAGATGGTCGCTCCAGTGAAGTTTGAAAAACTTGTGTTGGAAGGTGTTCTTTTTGATTCAGGCAGCGCTGAGATCAAGGCTAAGTCATATGCAGTCCTTGATTCCAATGTTGGAAAATTGAAAGAGAGAGAAAAACTCAATATCGTAGTCGTCGGCTATACCGATGACAGGGGGAATGATGCTAACAATCAGGCTCTTTCAGAGAAGAGGGCGAATAGAGTGAAAAACTATTTCGTCAACAAAGGCATCAATCCGTCGAGGATCAGCGCAGTAGGTCGTGGCGAAGCAAGCCCACGTGCTGATAACTCAACGCCTGATGGCAGAGCGATGAACAGAAGAATTGAAATTGAGACGAACTAAGGTTTTATTTTGAAGTTATTAAAAGGGGCTCTGGTAACTCAGAGCCCCTTTTTTATATAGTAATATAAAAAACCAACCATGAATGTGTAGGGGCGGGTTTGAAACCCGCCCCTACAAGTTCCCAACAAATAGATCTTCTATCAAGAAACTCCCGCCTCGTTGATTATCAGCTTTGCATTGTCGCCATCGATTGTCGCTGAAACGCCGAAAGGAAGTGTTATGTTGATCTCGCTTTTCACCCTGTGGCCTGAGGGGAATCCATATAAGATAGGGACCTCTATATCATCCAGAATGTCGTTCAATATATCTTCGATCGTGTGCTTTTTTCCGGAATTATCGATGCAGTCGATCATTCGGCCGAAAACAATTCCTTTAATTCGTTTCAGCTTGCCGGCGAGCTTTAGGTGCATGAGATAGTTGTCTATCACTTCGATGTCTTCACCGATATCTTCTAGAAAGAGGATCTTGCCGTCTGTGTCGATGTCATAGGCCGTCCCAATTGTGCTCATTATGAGAGACATATTTCCGCCGATCAATGTTCCAGTTGCTTTACCCCCTCTCAACGATCTCAAATTGCTCGATGTGATTTCTCCAATAGGCTCACGCTTTGAAATTGCTTTGATGAG
>JAHJDO010000154.1 GCA_018812485.1 bacterium
ATCTGGTTGGCTATTTGGTCCATGGCGCAGAAGAGGAAATCGCCATACTGCACGTCGACGATTGGCCTCAGGCCCATTATGGCGGCACCCAGGGCCACCCCGAAGAAACCGTTTTCGGAGATGGGCGTGTTGATCATCCGCTCGGGAAAATGCTCTTCCAGGCCGAGCGTGACGGTAAAGGCCCCGCCCCATCCGCCGGGAATTGCGATGTCCTCGCCGATGCAGAACACGCGCTCGTCCCGCTGCATTTCCCGGCGGATACATTCCCTGAGAGCTTCCGCTATGCCACGTTTCTTCATCTTTACTCTACTTTGACTGTGTATATCAAGTTTGGAGTTGTTTCCTCAATGGCGGCAAGCGTTTGCGTTTTTTCCAGTGATAGAAGTAGGCGGCTTGCTTACGACGGTTCAGCCGGGTTGCACGATCGCAAAGGTGGGCAAGCGTGTTGCTTTGCAGTTCCTCATGCAGCAGTTGTCCGATGATGGTTCGCAACTCCTGGACGGACAGACATGGCGATACCTTTTTCCCCCCGCCGCTTCTCTTGCGTCAGAAACCAAGTGGCAATCAACGCGAGCGTCTGATGGTGATGCCAACCTTCCCACGTACGGACCTGGTACTGTGCCAAACCCGTTTCGCCCTTGGCTCGCCGAAGACATTCTTCGATGCGGTGTTCGGCACCCAGCACTCGGGCAAAGTCTCGCAGGGGCGTGTCAAACGGCGCATCGGACAGACAGTAGTCATGCTTGATCGTCTTGCGACCTTGCCGTTCGCGAAAGATCACAAGCGTCTCTTCGGGGCCGTTGCGACGCCCCAGTTTGGTCTGCACCCGGGCCTTCACCGCTTCGACAACCAAGGGTCCCTTCTCGCCCGCACGAACCTCGATCCGCGTCCAGTTTTTCGCCGTCTTCATCCAACCGTCGGCACGCTGGAAGGGGACTTTTGGCGGCTGCCCCGAACCGCTGTAGGGCGGTGGCGTGGCGTCCAGATCGCGAACCAACGTGTTACTGGGCACGGCCAACAGGTAGCGTTCCTTCATGCCGCGCAATTCCTTGCGAAACCCGCTGCTTCGGCCCATTTCGTCATCTCCCGTCACCCACGCATGCGGCAACACGCCGCGGTGTTCGCGAAGCATTTCCAAGGCCAGTTCGTGACGTGTACGAAAGCCAACTTCCTTCGGAACCCCCGCCCGCTTGCAGCGCTGCTTGTCCTGCGTCCACTCCTTGGGCAAGTACAGCCTCGTATCGACCAAGGCGTGTTCCCTGCGGGTGACGTAGCCCAGGTAGACACCAACCTGGCAGTTGTCCACCTTGCCCGCCCGCCCGCACCACTGCCGTGCCACTCCCACCGACGCCTTGCCTTGCTTGAGCACCCCCGAGGGATCGATGACCAGCACGCCATCCGCTTCCCCCAACGCCGCTCCGATCTGACGCGCCAACTCGCCGATCAAAGGCTGCCACCGCCATGGCTTCTGGCCTATGAACTTCTGCAAGGGTTGCCGGTCTTGCTCATGAAGGTAAGCAATCGTCTCGATGTTCTTGCGTTTGACGTTGGAGACCAGGCCCGCCACATACTCCTCCAAATGGTCACGTTGGGCGAGCGGCGTCAAGCTTGCCGCGAACGGCCGCACGAACTCCTTCAGCCGCCCCAGCACGCCCTCCAGGGTCTCGGGCTTCACCTCCGCCTCCTTCATCAGTTCCTCATAACGCACCGCAAATCGCCTTTCCATGGCTTTCTCCTTTCCGTTGGCTCCATCCGACGGAAAGCCTGATTACAAAATAACTTACATCAGATCAAGAGCAATACACAGTCAAACTAGTGACAAGCACATCGCAACCGTTCGGCCATAATGACCACAAGTTCCGCCCGGCCCGCGTCATCGGGGCGACCATCGTCAGCCTGGCGGTCGCGATAGCCGCCAGCGGCGTGGCACCGGCACAAGCGGGGCTTGTCGGGAACGTGCTGACGGCTCGCACAAGCGACGGGGATACCGCGGACACCGTCTTGTTCTCGAACTTCGTGCCGATGCCAATCGACGGAACCGTTGATTCGGTTAGCATCTTTAACCAGGGCAAGGCGGGTTCGTTCCGAATGCTCCAACTCCGGCCGCAAAACGCTCAGACGGAGTTCACCATCGTCTACGACAGCGGGGCGTTAACGCCGACGGTCGGGCTGCCGGGCGATACGGTCGAGCGGCTTCCGTTCTCGTCGCCGGCCACGGTTCAGGCGGGCGACTGGTTCGCGCATTACGGCAACGGCATCGCGTACAGTACGCCGCCGTCACCCAGCGCCGCGAATCCGCAAGACATCTTTTACTCCATCAGCGCGGCCACTCTCAACAATGCCATAGCCGGCGGCACCCCGATCAAGGTCGACGGCTCGACCCCCGGCTTTCCGCGGCCGGCCTACAATCGGGATTATGCCTGGGCGGTCGATCTGCTGGAGTATATCACGCCGGACGTTACTGATATTACGCCAATCTACGTGGCCGGCACGAACTATAATCGGATCCTGTACCAGAGCGTCGGAAACGCCATAGAGAACGACGGCCGGTACAACTTCGATGTCGCCACGAACCAGCAATACATGTGGTTCGACTATAGCGATGCCTTGGCGAACATACCCTGCGGACGTTTGCTTTCGGCGGAGTTGAGTTGGACGGGCTCGGTATACGCGGACTATGTCGGCACGCCTTTGGTCGAGTCGGAAGTCGGCGTCTTCGCCGTGC
>JAHJDO010000155.1 GCA_018812485.1 bacterium
CCTTCAGGATGTCGTTCTGGGGAGTGCCCCGGAGGACCTTGGGATCGATGCCGCGCTTCCTGGCCAGAAGGAAGTACATGGCCAGGATCACGGCGCAGGGCGCGTTGATGGTGAAGTTGGAGGGCACCTTGTCGATGTCGATGTCGCCCCGATAGGGCTCGTAGATGACCGCAAAGTCCCGGAAGCAGTCCACGGCCACGCCCACGCGGCCCACCTCGCCCGCGGCATGGGGCGAGTCCGAGTCGTACCCGCACTGGGTGGCCAGGTCAAAGGCCATGTTGGGGCCTCCCCTGCGCCCCATGGCATGCATGCGCACGAGGTAGTCCCGGTAGTCCTCGGGAGTGCCGAACCCGCCGTACTTGCCCACTCCCCGGGTGCCCCCCCAGTCCGGCCGGAACCCGAACCGGGCCGCCAGGTCCGCGTGGGCCTTCCAGAACTCGATGGCCGTGTTCCCGGCCGTGAAGGGGTACTGGCCGGGAAAGCCCACCTGGGTGAGGAAGTCGTGGTCTTCCACGTCCGCCGGGGTGAAAAACCGGATGGGCGGCGCCGGAAGCTTGAAATGGGCCGTTCGGGGAAGGAGGACCTCCTTCTCCCATTTTTCCCGCGCTTTCCTGACTTCTTCTTCCATGTCAGACGTTCTCCCGGATGAACCCCGCCACCTTGGAGACCGGGGTGCCGGCCGTGAACACGGCGGCCACGCCCATGTCCTTGAGCCTGGGCACGTCCGCCTCGGGCACGACGCCCCCCACCAGGACCATGACGTCGCCGGCCCCCTGGTCTTTCAAAAGGTCCATCACGGCCTTTGTCAGGGACAGGTGGGCCCCGGAAAGGATGGAGAGCCCCACCACGTCCACGTCCTCCTGGAGGGCCGCGGAAATGATCTGGGCGGGCGTCTGCCGCAGGCCCGTGTAAATCACCTCGAACCCCGCGTCCCGGAGCCCGTAGGCGATGATCCTGGCCCCGCGCTCGTGCCCGTCCAGGCCCGGCTTGGCGATGAGAACCCGCGTCTTCTTCTCTGTCATGAAACCCTTGTCCTTGTCCGCCTTGCTTGGTTTGTTCGCACAGGAACCCGGGAACAAGACTTCCTTGAGCAAGGATGATGCCAAAGACGGGAGGAATCCCGGAGCGGATTGATTTCAAAGGGAAAAAGCTAGGATTGCCCGGACGCGCCAAAAGCGGGCCGTCAAGAGAATGAGACAGGGACGGGACGCATGTAATCACTTTGGGTCATTTAAGACCCAAACGCTTCATCTTCCGGAACAGCGTTTTCCTGGAAACGCCCAGGGCCTCGGCGGTCCTGGACTTGTTCCAGCGGTTCTGCTCCAGGGCCTCGCGGATCACCGAGCGCTCCACGCCCTCGGTGGCGCCGCGCAGGTCCAGGTCGTCCTTGTCGGCCTGGCCCTGGGCCGAGCGGGCCGCGGCATCGGCCGAGGCGGGCGCCGCCGGGGACAGGAAATCCAGGCGCTTCACCGTAAGGTAGCGCTGGATCACGTTCTGCAGCTCCCGCACGTTTCCGGGCCAGTCGTAGCGCACCAGCGACTCCAGCACCTGGCCCGGAAGCGACGGAGGCTTCTTCTCGCCCGAGTACAGGCGCAGGAACTGCTCCACCAGGAGCGGGATGTCGTCCTTCCTCTCCCGCAGGGGGGGGAGCGTGATGGGGATGATGTGGATGCGGAAGAAGAAGTCCTCTCGCATCGAGCCCTTGCGCGACTCTTCCAGGAGGTTGCGGTTGGTGGCGGAGATGATCCGGAAATCCGACGTCTTGGTCACGGCGCTGCCCACGGGCGCGTACCCCCCGCCCTCGATGGCCCTGAGGAGCTTCACCTGCAGGACCGGCGTCAGCTCCCCCACCTCGTCCAAGAACAGGGTCCCGTTGTCGGCCATGTCCAGGAGCCCCTGCTTGTCCGTGTGCGCACCCGTGAACGCCCCCTTCTTGTGGCCGAAGAACTCGCTCTCCAGGAGGTTTTCCGGCATGGCCGCGCAGTTGACGGCCACGAAGCTCTTCTCGGCCCGGCTGCTCATCTCGTGAATGGCGCGGGCCACCAGCTCCTTGCCCGTTCCGGACTCCCCGTAGATGATGACGTTGGCGCTCGTGGCCGCGGCGTTGAGGATCAACTCGTAGATCCGCTGCATGGCCGTGCTCTTGCCGATGATGTTGCCGAACCGGTACCGGTCCTTGATGGAGGAGCGCAGCGTCACGTTCTCCCTGCGGAGCTGCTCGGACTCCTCCTGCATGGAGATTTCCCGGAGCTTGGCCTCGGTGATGTCCCGGGCGGACAGGAGCACGCTGGGCCGGCCGTGCCACATGATGCGGTTGCCCCGGCCCTCCACCCAGAACTCCCGGCCCTTGGGCGTCCTCCACCGGGCCTGGAAAAACCTCTCCTCGCACACCCCGGCTTCCAGGGCCTCGTACATCTCCCGGAAGTACATGGTGAACCCGCCCGCGGCCAGCTCCAGGGGGTTCTCGGCCATGAACGAGGCCGTGTCCCTGTAATCGAAGAGCGAGGCAAAGGCCTGGTTGGCGAAAAGGATGGCGTTCCCCCGCAGGAGCATCACGCCGTCGGTTATGCGCTCGGCAAGGATGCGGTAGAGGGTCTCCGTCTCCTTGAGCTCGCCCTCGGCGGTTTTGAGCTGGGTCATGTCCAGGCCCATGCCCACCAGGTAGTCCGCGCCGTCGATGGTCACGCGCCGGCCCGTGAAGAAGAACGGGATGCGCCGGCCCTCCATGGTGACGAGGGTGGACTCGATGAACCCGGCGCCCTCCTCGAACACCCCCCGGATGGCCTCCTGCATGGCCCCGCGGTCGGGCTCGAGGAAGAGGTTCAAGAGGTCCATCTCGCTCACCACTTCCGGGGAATAGCCCGTGATGGTCTCGGCGTTGGTGTTCCAGAACTTGAGCTGGAGGTTCTCGTCGAACACGTAGACCACGCCCGGAAGGCTGCGCAGGAGGGCCTGGAAAAACTGCTGCTTGTGGGCCAGGTCCCCCACGGTGGCGGTGAGGTCCCGGACCTTTGCGGCGAGCTCCTCGCGCGTGGGCCTGTCGGGCATGGAAAGTCCTCTTGAAGGCTTGAAAGGACTAGTTTTGCTTGTTAACGGGCTTTTATCACGTCACCGTCAAGAAGGCAAGATGAGCAAAAAGGCGCATACTCACCAAGGCGTTTTCGCGTGCGCGGACAGCGGCATGGGGCCCC
>JAHJDO010000156.1 GCA_018812485.1 bacterium
CGCCAGACCTTGTGGACAACTCCACCGTCGCCTGGTGAAGTTGTCCACAGTTCCCGACTTTTCCATACCTGCCTTACCGGTTGCCTACAGTAAGCCATCCTACAGTCCTATTCACGCCGTAGGTATGGCACTCGAGTTCGGGTGCTGCTGCGTCCCTTGCCCAGTGGCACGGATTCGCGTTCTAGTCGCGCGTTCCTTGGCACCGCCCCCGTCCGGAAGCCCTCGTGGTACTCCGACGGCCGAAACCATGGTTAAAGGTTCTTTTCCTTCTTCTGACCAGTTGACCTTCCAAGGGCATGCGGAGCGTTCCGGACCGGTCCGCCCAGAGGCGCGCCGTGCCAACCTGGGTGAGACGAGACCTGTCGTGGGGCGTGAGACGCAACAGGGTGCCGCCAGGTGTGCTTGTAGAGGCCCTCGTACTCGACGGCCGGGCGGGTGAGGGCCGCGAGGCCGAGGGCGCGATTGAAGGCCACCCACGGCATCTCGCGCCGGTTGAAGCGGAACACGAACTCGTTGAGGTAGGCTTGAAGGTGCTGCGGCTGCACGGCGCCCTTGTGGGTGCCTATCAGCCAGCGCTTCAGGTTCGTCGTGACGCGGCCGAGCGTGGGCAGCGGATCGTCGCTGGTTCGGGCAACGGTGATGCGCCGGGGGTAGAGGGTCTCTGACTTCTTGTAGCCCAGATGGCCGTCGGTCCAGATGTTCGACCCCTCCACGACGTTCTCGTTGATGAACTTGTCGAGCGTGACGCCCTTGGCGTCCGGGATGACTTGGATCCTGATCCTGCCCGCCTTGGTATGAAACGCCTGCTTCCCCTTACGTTCCTTGCGCTTCTTGGCAACGCCGCGCTCGTCGTCCTGCTCTTCGGCGTCCCCCTGCCACTTGTGGACCTCGACAGCGACGACGACGAGCGACTTCGTCTCAGCGCCACGCCCGCGGTGCTCGGTGCCCTCCTCCTCTCCTCCGACGTAGACCTCATCGACCTCCACCCAGTGGTCGGTGTGGTAGTCCTTCGAGCAGAACGACGACAACCGCTCGCGCCCCGGGGCGTACATAGCTGCGCGTAGCTTGTGCAACAACGTCCAAGCCGTCTCCAAGCGACTGATGCCGAGCTGGCGCTGCAACTGGACTGCTGAGATGCCCGGCTTGAGCGTGGCCAGCAGCCACGCGGCGTAGAACCAGAGGTGCAGGGGCAACTTCGTTCGGTGCATGGCCGTGCCAGCCGTTACGCTGATCTTGTGGTCCCTGTCGCAGATCATCATCCCGGGTTTCTCAGCCACGGACCACGCCTTCGTGCTGCCGCACTTGGGGCACACGTAGCCATCGGGGTGACGCAGCTCAAGGAGGTACTCGGCGCAGCGTTCGTCGGTCGCGAAACGGCGCGCGAACTCCATGATGTTCTTCGGAGGCCTCGGATAGCGATCTGTCATTGCCTCTCCTCCTCTGGGAGCGAAGCCTATGCTGTCTCGCCACTGTAGGCAACCGGTAAGGCAGGAACCCGAATCTTGCAAGCCTGGTCCCGTGGGCACCCGTGGGGCCCGTTCCGGACGCCCCAGGAGCGCTTCGGGGGGTGTCGCAGGCGGGCGGGAGGCCCGAGGACGCGCGTCGGATGCACGACCACGATGTTCCAGTGGTGTGCACAATTCCTGTCAACGGAAGAACGCCGATTTTCGGCGCCACCTGGTCACACCTCTCCCCCGCCCCCCTCGAACCGCCGAGACGGCCGCTATGCCGCCAAGGCGTCGACCCGATCCCGAATGCCCTCGAACACCTCCTGGTGCCGGTACCAGGAAGCGAGTTTGATGTACCACCGCCTGGAGTGCTTGCGAATAACGCCAGGAATCTTGAGCAAGACGCTGCGGAGCGTCCCGATCGTCATCGACCGCCAGTCGCTGGGCAGTACGTCGTGGCGGAAGCACCAGACCAAGTCGTAGGAGATGACCTTCAGCACCAGGTCCGCATCGTTCGCCCCGAATGAGCCCGTAGACAGCTTGTCTACACCGTACCCCTCCTTCAGCTCCTTGATGACGTTCTCGGCCTGGCACCGCCGGTTGTAGAAGCGCCAGACGTCCTCGGGGCTCCAGTCCAGGTTCGTGACGATGCACTCGTAGCGCCAACCCCAGCCATCGAGGTGCATCTGCTCGAGGTCGCGTTGCCGAGTTCGGACCACCACCACCCGCCGCTTCCGGGTCCAGCCGTCCAGCATGACCCAGATCTCGGAGACCTCGATCTGCTCGCCATCACCCTCACAGGTGATCTCCTCGAAGTCGACACCATCCACCGCGTCGCTGATGCCCTTCGACTTCGTCGTCTTCACGGCGTATCCAACATCATCAGCCTCGAACGTGGCATAGGTGGCCTCTCCCCGAAAGCCGCGGTCCAGCCGAGCGAAGAGGATCGGCCTGCCGATGCTGGCCAGGAAGTCTCTCGTCTCCCTGTAGTGATCGAGGAAGTCATGGTGATCGCTGGCATTTCCCGGTCGCAGCCACGCGCCGAGCACGAGGTCACGCACGCCGTCGGAGAAGATCATCGGATGGTAGCTCTTCCTGCCATGAGCTCGAGGGTTGTAGCCCTTGGAAGCACCTTCCATGTGGGAGCCGTAGACCACCTCCACCGAGGAATCACCGTCGAGAATGACGTACGGCTCGGGCTCCTTGGCCGATAACGCACGTTTCAGCACTTGCCGATGAAACGCTCGCAGGTCGGCGCGCTCCTTCTCGCCTTCCAGACGATGCAGACTGCGGTTTACGGTTGACGAATCGGGCAGGCGGTCCGCTCCGAGCTTCTGGGCGAGGTACGGGTCTCGGGCCGTCGAGCCGAAGTCCTCCGGCCGGATGTAGCCAAGAGGGCGAGCCACGACCAGAAGGGTGACATCGAAACCACCCGTGAAGTCGGCGTTCTTAGCCTTCAAGTCGTCGAACAGGATCGAGGCCATGCCGCCGAGATGCAGGACGTCCAGGGCGTAGTCGAGGAACGGCCCGGCCCCGCCGTTGCCGGTGGCACCCGCCTCGTCGAAGCGCTCCGGGATGCGGGTCGTGGACAGGGCTCGGTTCGCGTTCTCGTTCACCATCAGGGTGCTCCGATTTTGGTTCGTCTTCCAGGCTCACTTCCGAGTAACCTATTGGCCACGAATAAACAACATTTATGCTGATGATCCAGGTTGGACGACCTTTGTCCGGGACCGCTGGCAAAGGGGCATCGGAGCGTTGGTCGTCCATTCCGTCGGCCAGCTCACCGCGGGGTACACGTTCGGTGGAGCCGTGGTGTGGCTTGGAGTCGGATCCGGAGGTGAGCAGGCCGAGGGGTGGACTCTACGGTGC
>JAHJDO010000157.1 GCA_018812485.1 bacterium
GGAAATTGTGTATTGTGTATTGTTCTTGACATAAGCTCCTGTTATAGCCTAAAAACTCACAAATTTTGGGGTGAAAATTTTCAAAAAGCACATTTGGGAGGCGGTGATTTAGTCGTGCCAGGAGTAAAAATTCGCGAAGGTGAAAAGTTCGAGCATGCGCTCAGACGCTTTAAAAAGCAGTGTGAGAAGGCAGGCATTCTTTCTGAACTGCGTACAAGACAGCATTATGAAAAACCATCCGTGAAGCGCAAAAGAAAGAGTGAAGCGGCTCGAAAGAAGCGTCAGAGAGGTTACTGAAAGTGACCTCATTCCTATTCGCAAGTTAGGAGTAGGGGGGAGGCCCTTCAAAAGGGGCTTTTAACTTGTCGTTCCAGCTATTTAATTTTAATCAATGAGTTCAGAGGGGTGCTTATGTCTCTTGTTCAGCGCATTACATCGGATATGAAAGAGGCGTTGAAGAGCAAGGACCAGCTTCGTCTTAGCGTCCTCAGGATGGCAAAGGCCGCAGTTCAGAATTATGTGATCAGCAAGAGAACGTCGGGGCAAAGCCAGCCTGCAGATGATCTCAATGATGATGGCGTTATCACCGTCTTGTCATCGATGATTAAACAGCGTCAGGAATCGGTTGATATCTATAGAACACACGGCGATGAGAAAAAGGCCTCTCAGGAAGAGGCTGAAGTTGCGATATTGAGAGAATATATGCCATCACAGCTCGGAGATGATGAACTTAAGAAACTTGTCGAAGAGGCGATAGCTGAGGCTAATGCATCTTCGCCAAAGGAGATGGGGCTTGTGATGAAGGCGCTGATGCCCAAGGTTAAGGGTAAAGCAGATGGCAAAAGGGTGAGTGAGGCTGTGAAGAAGTACCTCGTTCAGAGGTAGATGGGTTTATTGTAGGGGCAGGTTTTAAACCTGCCCTAAAATAATGTGTGGGCGGGTTTGAAACCCGCCCCTACGAAAAATAGAACACTGCATTCATGATAAATAAACCTCTAATTGAAGAGATAAGAGAGAGAATTCCTATTTCCTCCTTTATCGGGGAGCGGGTTACCCTGAAAAAGGCAGGACGTAATTTTAAGGGACTCTGTCCCTTTCATTCTGAAAAGACCTCATCCTTTATAGTGAGCGACGAAAAACAGATATTCCACTGCTTCGGCTGCGGCGAAGGGGGCGATGTTTTCCGCTTTCTTATGAAGTTCGACAACATTTCCTTTATTGAAGCAGTAAAACAGTTAGCCTCGCTTGCCGGGATAACAATCCCTGAGGATAACAAATTTGCGCGCAGAGAGGACGCCGAGCTTGAAAAGAAAAGAGAGCTTTTCTTTCGCCTGAATAAGGTCGCGGCTGAGTTTTTTTCAAAAAATCTGGAGTCGGGAGAAAGTTCCGATAAAGTTCGAAAATATTTGAATGAAAGAGGCATAAAAACTGAATTTTTTAAGCAACTTTTGCTTGGAGCAACCGACAATAATTGGGAGGCATTGACAACTGAATTGAAGAGGATAAAGGCACCGCTTGATATGGCTGCAGAGTTAGGATTGATAAGGGTGAGAGCGAACGGGACATATTACGATTTTTTTCGCAGCAGGCTCATCTTTCCGATAGTGAGTCAGCGCGGTGAGATCATAGGTTTTGGTGGGAGGGCACTCGAAGATGGAGAAGATGCCAAGTATATAAACTCCCCAGATTCGATCATTTATAATAAAAGCAGTTCCGTCTACGGATTGGAGAGCGCGCATCGGGATATCAGGCTCAAAGATGCTGTGATTCTGGTTGAAGGATATTTCGATGTTGTAAGTTTGAAGCTCAGTGGAATTGAAAATGTCGTCGCGCCACTTGGAACAGCGATAACAGTTTCTCACTTGAGACTTCTCTCGCGGTTCAGCAAAAATATGATTTTGATCTTCGACGGTGACGATGCGGGAGTCAATGCGGCATTAAGATCTCTGCCTCTGTTCGTCGAACAAAAGCTCATACCGAAGGCAGTATTGTTGCCACGCGGTGAGGATCCCGACACGATGATTCAGAAGGAAGGTAAAGAAAAATTTTTGCATCGCATCGAAAGTGCAGTTACGCTCTTTGAATTTTTTATCGACCGGATAGCTTCAAAATGTGGAAAGGATACTTCAGCTAAGGTCGAGGCGGTAACAAAGGTCGGAAAGCTTTATAACCTGCTCACCGACCCGGTTGAGAAGAGCATCTATCGCAAACGTCTCAGTCAGGCCCTTGGGCTTGACGAGAACGTAGTCGGCGAGCGCCTGGGAGATTCGAGAGGGAGGATAGAGATCAGATCTTTTGAAAAGAGGAAGATCGTGGAATCATCCCCAATATCTGCGGAGAGATTGTTGATCGAATCACTGCTGAGAGATACTGGTAAGATGAGA
>JAHJDO010000158.1 GCA_018812485.1 bacterium
CGTCTAGGCCGACAGCGGTCGCCCAAGAACCACACCGGCCCCAACATGAGACCCTATCTTCGCGTCGCGAACGTATACGAGGATCGGATCGACACCTCCAGCGTCCTGGAGATGAACTTCTCCCCGGATGAGTTCGAGACGTACCGCCTTGAAAACGGGGACGTCCTCCTGAATGAAGGGCAGAGCCTTCACCTGGTTGGAAGACCGGCCATCTACCGGGGCGAAGTCCCCGGGGCGTGTTTCCAGAACACCCTCGTCCGCTTTCGCCCGTGTCCCGGTCTCCGATCCGAGTTCGCGTTGATGGTATTCCGTGGGTACCTGCACACCCAGAGGTTCATGCGGATTGCCCGGTGGACGACGAACATCGCCCATCTCGGGGCCGGGCGTTTCGCAGAGATAGAGTTCCCCCTCGCCCCGTTCCCCGAACAAGAGCGCATCGTCCAGGCCGTCGAGTCCTACCTCACCCGCCTCGACGCCGCCGTGGCGACCCTGGAGCGGGTGCAAACGAACCTGCGGCGGTACCGGGCGTCGGTGATCAAGGCGGCGGTGGAGGGGCAGCTCGTCCCCACCGAGGTAGAGCTGGCCCGTGCCGAGGGCCGGGACTACGAGCCCGCCTCCGCCCTGCTGGAACGTGTCCTGAAGGAGCGTCGCCACCGGTGGGCGGAGTCGGGGAAGAAGGGCAAGTACATGGAGCCCGTCGCGCCGGACGTGGACGGGCTGCCGGAGCTGCCCGAGGGATGGTCATGGACTTCGTTCGTAGCCATCTCAGAGCATCGCCTGGGGAAGATGCTCGACAAGCAGAAGAACCTCGGCATTCCCCGCCCGTACTTGAGAAACGCTAACGTGAGGTGGTTCGGATTCGACCTCGATTCCGTCAACGAGATGCGTGACCGGGACGAAGAACTTGATGATGTGTCAGTCAGGGAGGGTGATCTGGTTGTATGTGAGGGAGGGGAACCCGGTCGCGCTGCTGTCTGTAAGGTGGACCCCATCCTTCGGACCAGGAATCGCCAGTTCTTAGATAGAGGCGTGGTCCTCCGACGTTTGTTTGAGGGGGCTGCAGGCCCCCGATTTCTTCCCGAGATTGCGAAAGCAAACTCGGGATCCTGATCCCCGCCCGCTACAGGCGGGTGGGTACCCCCCGAGGGGGGTGAAATTTCCGTTGTTGAATCTTGCACCATCAGCACACGCGATGTCATCAGGTCAGATACACCGACGCTGGCGTGTGGTAGCCCAGCGACTGATGGAGGCGTTCGTGATCGTAGAACGTCAAATACGCTGCCAGGTTCCTCGACGCCTCTGGAAGCGTCCGGTAGTCCTTGAGGTACACCTCCTCGTACTTCACGGAACGCCATAGCCGCTCGATGAAGATGTTGTCGACGAATCGCCCGCGGCCATCCATGCTGATCGCCACGTCCGCATCCTTCAAACACCCTGTGAAATCGTCGCTGGTGAACTGGCTGCCCTGATCCGTGTTGAAGATGTCTGGCCTCCCAAAACCCTCCAGAGCCTCCTGGAGAGCATCGAGACAGAACGTGGTCTCCAGGGAGTTCGACAACCGCCAGGTGAGTACGTAGCGGCTGTACCAGTCCATGATGGCCACCAGGTAGGCATAGCCGTGAGTTAAATGGATGTAGGTGATGTCGCTGCACCACACCTGGTTCGGCCGCACGACTTGCAAATCGCGCAGCAGGTATGGGTACTTCTTGTCCTCCGGGGCCGCTTTTGTTGTTCGAGGTCTCGCGTAAATCGCCTGGATACCCATTACGCCCATCAGGCGCTGGATGCGCTTGCGATTCACGCTGTGGCCCTCTTGGTTGAGGTGCGCTGTGATGCGCCGCGAACCATAGAATGGCCACTTCGTATACAGCTCGTCGATACGTTTCATCAGATTCAGGTTTGCCGCCGATTCGTTCTGCGGCACGTAGTACACCGACGATCTGATCACCGCCGCCAGTTCGCACTGGCTGCGGATGCTTAGCCCCGGCCAAGGACGAATCCATGATCGTCGCTCCTCAGCCGAGGCCCTGTGAGTTTTTTTTAAGCCAGTCCAGTTCCACCTTCAGGCGGCCAATCTCCTCGTACAATGCAGACTCGCGTCGGGCACTTTCCTGCTCATCACGGTCGGGTCTGGTCGAGAAGATCTCCGGGAGCCGCGCGATGGCGTCCTTCTTCCACTGGTTGACCTGAGACGCATGAATTTCAAATTCGCTGGCGAGCTGGGCGATGGTCTTGTCTTCCTTGATCGCCGCCCTGGCCACCCTGGCCTTGAACGCTGCTGAGTGGGAACGTCTTTTTCGCAACCGATTCTTCCGCATGGCCGAACTCCTCCTTGTCGGAGGCCAAGCCTCAACCTATCACATGGCATACTCTATGCAGGAGTGGTCCGAAAATTGGGGTCCACCATAGAGTACCCGATCAAGATAAGGATGTTCAGAGACGAGGGCGAGGCGGTGGCCTGGTTGAACAGGGCTTGATCCTCGCATCGAGGAACGCGAAACCCGGCCCGGCGATCACATTGATGACCGGCGCTACTCTCTCGCAGTCGTCAAGCAGCATCTCCCCGTGGCGGGATCGGCCATAGGCACCCACGATGTCCGTTGTGACGCCTCTCAGTCGAGGACACCACCGCCAGGCCCGAGGTTGCCCAAGTTGCGTGCAAATAGACATCTTGAAGCCCCGATACGCACAGGGGATTTTGCGCACCCGGATCGGGGGGTTCTCGGAGAATTCGGTCAGAGGCTTTTTGCCCAGGGAGAAAATTAGGCTGGGCTACCGGGAGGCGTGCCGGGCTGAAACGGGTTCACGAAGCAACGGTTACGGGGTACGGGCCGCCGCGGGGGTGCGGCACAGGTCTTGCCTCAGGGGCAGATCGTCCCGGCGATCTCCCAGATGTTGTTGGCCTCGTCGCACTCGTCGTGGTCGCCGGTCCCGGTGCCGTCGTCGTCCACGACGATGCGGATGCCGTCGCCCCAGTCCTCCGGATCGATCTCGAAGGTCTCGCCGCCTACCTGGGTGCCGTAGCGCAGCTCGCCGATGTTCTGGACCGCCAGCAGCGTTTCGCCGTCAGCGTGGTCGGCGTACAGCGCCACCGAGATCAACCCTGCTGCGTCGGCGTGCCCTTGGTTGGCCACGCCCCACGACACCTTGACCGGCCCGTGGTCACAAGAGGCGATACAGACCTCACCGGCCACCGCCGCCAGGTCAGGCAACCCGTCCCCGGGCGGCCGCGCCCGGAACATGTTGTTGTGTCGCCAGAACGCAGGTGTCGGCTACTCCACCGTCCC
>JAHJDO010000159.1 GCA_018812485.1 bacterium
CCGATTTTGTCCACGTTGACCATAAACGCCTTGGTCTCCGGGATTCTTGTGTTGGGTTCACCGGTGGATGGCGTCAAAAGGTTGGCCGAATCTCCGCCGTCCTTAGGATGCACCCATCCGAAGCACCAGGGTAGACCTATTTGATGAACGGTCGTTCCTTGTACTGTAAAGGGTTTAAATCGACCGGTCACAATAGCCACGGCTTCCACTTCCCCGCGGGCCGAGGATACTTTACACATGTCCCCGTTGTTGATTCCTTTGAGCTTGCCCAGTTCATTGCTCATCTCTACGAAGAGCTGCGGCTGGAGCTCCAACAGCCAGGGCTGCCATCGGGTCAGAATGCCGGTCTGCCAGTGTTCGGTGACCCGGTAGGTTGTGCCAACAAAGGGGAAGCGGGGATCGCAAGAGAAATGCGCATCCGCTTCCGTACCGTAAACCGGTGCAACGGGATTTATGCGCTGGCTGGACATCAGGTTCTTGGGCACCGGACATTCCAAGGGTTCGTAGTGCTCGGGGAAGGGCCCGTCCACCCGGCCGGGACCGAAAACCGACCCTACGCCGTCCGGCTTCATAATAAACGGCCGCTTGGTCTTTTCCTTGTTGGACATGGGCGGCCAGCCGCCGTCCGGAACATCTCCCACCCATTTGCCATCCTTGTATTCCAGAATGTTTTTGTTGGGCGACCAGGGCTTGCCGTTGAGATCCACGGCTGCTCGGTTGTAAATGATGCGCCGGTTCACCGGCCAACACCACGACCATTCCGGATAAAGACCCATACCGGTGGGATCTTTCTTTTCCCTGCGTGCCGCCATGTTGCCTTTTTCCGTATAGGAGTTACAATAGAGCCAATTACCGGAACTGGTGGAACCGTCATCTAAAAGGAAGGCAAATGATGGTACAAGGGTTCCTTTCTTATAGGATGTATCTTTTATCGTCACATCCTGTTCAAAGTAGCCGTTGATCAGCTTGGCGATGGCATGGGGATCGTATTTCCCGTCTTTGACATAATCCCATCTGAAGTTTTTGATGGGTTCCGGGAATTTACCGTCGCTTTCATACAGCGCACGGACTTTTTCAAACAGCTCAACCATGATATCGCCATCACCTTTACAGCCACGCGGGGGCTTGGAAGCAGCATAACGCCACTGCATCCAGCGACCGGAATTGGTGATGGAGCCCTCTTTTTCCACGCTGGTATAACAGGGAAGGAAAAAAACTTCGGTTTTGATCTCCTCGGGTTTCATTCCCGGTCCCTTCCAGAATGAAGCAGTTTCATTGTCAAAGATGTTGACGGTGACCATCCAGTCCAGCTTGGCCAGCGCTTGACGGGTCTTATTGGAATTGGCTCCTGAACAAGCGGGATTCTGGCCCCAGGCAAAGAAACCCTTGAAGTTTCCTTTGTACATTTCATCAAAAATATCCAGCCACGTATAGACCTTGCCGTCGTCGATTTTGGGCATCCAGGAATAACCGAAATCGTTCTCCTTGGTGGCGGCTTCCCCGAACATGGCTTTCAGGAAGCTGGCCATATACTTGGGCTTGTTCTGCCACCAGTTGGCGGAGAGGGGGTCGTTTGTTTTTGGCGTGTTCTTATCGTTGTAATCGGCCAGTGTCACCAAAGAGGCTCCTGGGGTGCCCAGGTATCCCGGCCAGATATGAAACAGCAGGCAATGGTCCGTGGATCCCTGCACATTGGATTCGCCGCGGAGTGCATTGACGCCGCCGCCGGGTCGGCCCATGTTGCCGAGCATGAGTTGGATCATGGCCATCATGCGGATGTTCTGCACGCCCACCGTGTGCTGGGTCCAGCCCATGGCGTACATGATGGTGCCGGTTTTGTCCACGGCGCCGGTTTTTGCATAGGTTTCCCATACCTTCTTGAGATCCGCCTCCGGTGTGCCGGTGATGGCGGATACGGTTTCGGGTGTGTAACGGGAATATTGCTTTTTCATGAGCTGGAAGACGCACCTTGGATCTTTGAAGGTTAAATCCCGTTTGGGTACCCCGTTTTCATCTTTTTCAAACGCCCAAAACGACTTGTCATATTTCTTTGTCTTGGGATCATATCCGGAGAAAAGACCGTCTTTAAAATCAAATTTGGAACCGACGATAAAACTGGCATTGGTATAATTGGCCGCATATTCCATATGAAATTTGTTACTTGAAAGGATATAGTTCATCATGCCGCCAAGAAATGCGATGTCCGTACCCGATC
>JAHJDO010000160.1 GCA_018812485.1 bacterium
AGGGCGTCACAACCGACAGCAGGAACAGGCCCCCGGCGACGACCGAGGTCTCCAAGAAGCGAACTCGAAGTCTATCCATGGTCGCCTCCACGACGTTGAACTCCATGATCCCCTGGCCCTCCTGGCCCTCGGCGCGGACCTGTGTGGTACGGACCAGCCCGGTGCCGGTGACGATCAACTCCTGCTCCTCTGCCTCGGTATCGATCCGGTGCTCGGCGGTCACGCGATCCTGCTCGTAGCGTCCCCAGGCATCTGTCGGGGGCGGTCCAAAATGCCCCCGGCGGGGCGGCAGAAATGCCCCCGGGTTCAGTGATGTATGAAGAGGCGTAACGTGCCGAATAGACAGGCACGGGCTGTGGGGCGCGCGTTGCCCGCTCCAACCCGGCTGCCCTGGCGGTTGCCACGTGCCGTCATCGAGTGGTTCGACGGCGTGGCGTAGCTGCCCAGCGCCATACGGAAAGATACCCGTGAGGCCCTGGCGCTGGTTCTCATCGAAGATGAGCAGGGGTTGGCTCTGGTTGCCCGGCCGGAGGCCCTGGCGCTGGTTCTCATCGAAGATGAGCAGGGGTTGGCTCTGGTTGCCCGGCCGGAGGCCCTGGCTCTGGTTCTCATCGAAGATGAGCAGGGGTTGGCTCTGGTTGCCCGGCCGGGGGCCCTGGCCCTGGTTCTTGTTTGACGACGGAGGCGGGGAGGACGACGGCGGGCAGGATGTCGAGCTTGGCGTACTCGCCAGCTCTGGTTCATGAGGAGTTTCCGTCCCGCAGCAAGGGAAACACCTCGGGTGGACCTTCGGGCGGCAGCGAGAGCACCTGGTGGAAGCCGTCAGACGCATGTTCTCCGAAGGGGCGGTAGGCGACCAGGTCGAGCGAGTAGAGGCGCTCGAGGGATTGCCAGAGCGTGTCCTGTCTGATGCCGAGCGCCTGCCGGATGCGGTCGCGCCGGTACCAGCTCACCCCCTGTCGGTTGGCGACCAGGCACAGAAACGTGTAGACCGCGACGTCCTCGGGTGTGAGCAGCTCGAGCCAGCCCTGCCTGTGCAGGCGGGCGTCTAGCCAGCCGTACCCTCCTGGCCCCGGGTGTCGTACTCGCTCCGGCCGTGGCACGACCACCCTTGGGGCGCGTGGAGTTTTTTGACTCGTCATGGTGTTCTCTCTCCTCTGTGCTCATCCTGCGCCCGGGTATCGAGCTCCTACCGGCGGCGGTATCGGCGGACCGAGGCGGGGAGCCGCCGACGAGGGAGGCGGCCTGCGCCGCGTTTTCTGCTGGCCCGATAGCTGGGCGCATCGGACGGGATGTCGATGACGTGGGCGCCGTCGAGGAGGCGATCCACCGCAGAGGCGACAAGGGGCTCGTTGCCGAGATTCTTGCCCCAGTCCGTGACCGAGAAGTTGGACACGATGATGAAGGCTCCGTGACGGTGGCGGGCACCCACGAGCTCGTAGAAGAGCGCACCGAAGTCCTGTTCCGGCCGTCGCGTGCCGGCACCGATCTCGTCCACGATCAGGAGGTGGGGCCTGCCGAGCGCCTCGAGCAGCTCGTCGAGGCTGTCGTCGGCCGTTGCGGCGTGCAGGATCGGGAGCAGCTCCGGTGCGCGGTGGTACTCGACGCGGTATCCGCCCTCGCAGGCGCGCACGCCCAGTCCTGTGGCGAGATGGCTCTTGCCGACGCCGCTGGGCCCCACGAATAGAATGGCCTCGCAGCGGTCGATGAAGCCGAGCTCGGCCAGGTCGATGATCTGGCGGCGGTCGATGGTGGGTTGTTTGGCGAAATCGAAGGCGTCGAGCGTGACGACCTCCTCGAAGCACGCCCGTGCGATGCGCTGCTGTACCCCCTTGTCGGTGCGAGCGAGGACCTCGGCGTCGGTCACGCGGACCATAAAGCCCAGGTGGCCGAGTTTCAGGCGCTTGGCCTCGCGCAGGTGGTCGTCCAGGTTCTCGACGATGTGCCGCAGCCGCAGCGTCTCCAGGTTTCGACGGAGCCGATCCAGGTCCTCACTCGCCATGGTCTTCCTCGGGCATCTTGGTGGCTCTCGACTTCTCGCGGATGAGCGATGCGTAGCGGTCCAGGGGGCGCTGGCGGGGTCCTTCGGGCAAGGGATCGTCGCCCGCTTCGCCCCCGGGTGTGCCCGATGGGTGATCATCGCGGGGCGTCTCGAGCGCCGCCTCCACGGCGCCCGTGGTCGCCTTGAGCCGGCGCACGCGTGCGATGCGGCTCACCGCCGTGTGATTGAAGGCCTCGTAGCGGGTGGCGTAGCGCAGGGCGTCGAGGACGCGGCGGTGGCCGATGCGCGTGACCAGTTTCAGGATCTGGGCCATGTGATAGGTGCTCGCTCCGCCCTGCATGCGGTCGAGGCCCTCGGCGAAACGCTCGGCGGCCGGCCCCATGGTCACGAAGACCGTGCGCGTGTTTTTCCTCCGCGCGCCCATCTCCCGGAACGCATCCCGGTGCTCGGGCAGGGTGACGAACTTCGGGTCGTCGCCGCGTAGCTCGTGCTCGCTGATCACCTCGTGGCCATGCTCCACCCAGAGACGCCCGTTGAGCACGCACCGGGTCACCCATCGGTCCGCGAACTGGGGCGGCACCGAGTAGAACCGGCCCAGGTACTCGACATGGAAGTGCTTGCCGGTGTGGGCGCGGGTGCGCTCCTCGCAGCGGAAGGGCTCGTCCGGCAGCTCCAGCAGGAAGGGGCGTTCGACGATCAGACGGTCCGCCGGCTTCTCGTCGGTCGTGCGGTGCGGCGTGACGTGCAGCTCGTCGCGGCGCCACTCGAAGGTCTTGGCGTTGAGGTCGTCGAGGCTGTGAAAGGTGCGGTGCTTCAGGAACGACTCGACGTCCTGGAAGGGCTTCTCGACCTTGCCCTTGCCCTCCTTGTACCCGGGCTCCAGCACATGTACGGCGAAGCCGTAGTGCGCCACCAGCCGGGCGAAGTCTTCCTGGAGGAGGGGCTCGCCGTCCACCACCGCGATCACCACCTGCTTCATCTGGTCGTAGAGGATCGTCGCTGGCACGCCGCCCAGCTCCTCGAAGGCCAGGCGGTGGCCCAGCATCACCGTGAAGCGGTCGGCGTGGAGCACGAAGAAGAAGAAGCGCCAGCGGCTCCAGGCCAGGACGAACGAAAAGCACACCACCGCCGTGAGCACCCCGCCCAGCTCGACCTCGTAGGGCGACAGGTCGACCTGGCCCTGCACGCCCGGATCGGTCTCGAAGCGCAGCGCCGGACGGCGCGCCGGACGTGGGCGGATCTCGCGGACCAGCTCCTTGACGATCGTCTCGCCGCCACCGAAGCCCAGGTCGCAGATGTACCGGAAGATCTGGCGCGTCTGCCAGCCGTGCTCGAGCGCCCGGTAGCTCACCACGGCCCGGTAGGGGTCGAGCTTGGACGGACCGCGCTTTTTCGGCGCGGCGCCCTTGCGCAGGACGCGACGCACGGTCTTGGGGTCCACCCCGACCTCCCGCGCGATGGCCTTGATCGGCTCGCCCCGGCCATTCAGCTCCCGGATGCGCGCGTTGCGCCGCCGTCTCTTCTCCTGCTTCAGCTCCCTGCGTCGTCGTCTCGCCCAGCTCGGGAGCTGATCCTCTGCATGTGGTGGCTCAGGACCCTGAAGTCCTCCTCCAGGAGCGCCCGGTCCTCGCTGCGCAGGCCGCCCCCCACCGCCTCCTCCAGCGACGACATCGCCGCCACCGCTGCTCGCAGCCGCCGCTGGACCCACTGCCCCTGGCTCGACAGCCGGGGGTCCTCCGTTCGCCCTGGCGGCGACTGCGCTGCGGTGATCGCCTCGTTCGGGTGGGTCACCACGAACTGCCGCGCCTGGTCCGATGGTGCGTGCCGCCACAGCTGGACCAGCTTCTCGGTCTGGTGCACGCCCAGCCCGGCCTTGCGGGCGACTGCGGCCAGCTCCACCTGGTTGCCCCGGGGCAACGGCAGCAAGCGACGCGCCATCCCCGGCTCCAGCAGCCCCAGCCTCATCTCCTCTCGAAGCTCCGGTGCCAGCCGCTCCAGCAGCCCCAGCCGCCGCGACACCCAGCTCTTGTGCCGGCCCAGCAGGGTGCCAACCTCCACACCCGTCAGCCCGCTGCGGGTCAGCTCCCGCACCACCAGAGCCTCCTCCACCTGGCTGAGCCCGAAGCGGCGGTTCAACGAGAGCATCAGGGCCAGCGCCGTCTCCGGCGTCGCTTCGAGGCACCCGACCGACAACGTCTTCCAGCCCAGCTCCCGCGCCGCGCGAAGCCTCTTGAACCCGTCCAGAAGCTGCGGCCGGCCTTGGGGCTGAACCCGGGCGACCAGCGGAGTCAACTGACCGTTGGTCGCCAGCTCCCGCTGGATCGCCTCCACCCGCGCCGGCGGCGGGCACCGAACCCGCTCCAGCTCCAGCCCGAGGTCCGCCAGCTTCATTTCCTCGATCTGCACGAAGCTGTGTGACACCTGCACCTCCCGCGCCCTCGGCCTGTCCGGGTCTGTCACCGCTCATCCGCTATTGCTCCTCACTATGGAGCCCGCGCGCGAGCCCGAAGCTCGCCGTCGAAGTGGACGACCCGACCCACTCGCCCGCACCTCGAGCACCGCCCCCACAGGACGACGCCTTCGAGCCCGGCCTTGCGGGCGTCCCGCAGGGCGGCTCGAACCTGCGCCACCGTCGTGAGCACACACCCCAACGCCATGCGGCTCGTATCCACATCGCCGTGGAGCGCGCCGCCAGTCGCGGACGCCGCGACCTCCTCGTCCCCGGCTTCCTGTGGGCTCCTGCTCGACGGCGACTTCGCATCGACGACATCCTCCTCGTTGCGGCTCACCGGTGCCTGCACCACCAAGGCCGCTCTCGCTGGCCCCACCATCACCCTTCGCGATGCCTCCTCGCCAACTCTTTTATGCGTCAAGCAGCCGCTTGGATGGACACGGCCGCAGCAACTCCAATCGTCCCGAATTTCCAACGAGATTCCTGACGTCGTTGGATTCGATCCGGGGGCAAACCGCTCACACTCACCCCCATCGGCAGACGCATCATCTGCCCGCTGCACCACCTCCGGCGCAGCCAGGCCCTGCGCCACGGCCCCTTCTGCGCGACGTCGTCGCCGCATCTCCTTCCCCCGGCGGTGGTAGGACGCAAGGGAGCGCGAACGATGCCGGGCGCGGCCCTTCTCGGTCCGCCGGTACCTCTCACCCGCACGCTTCGTCGAACGGGCTGCACGCTCATTGGCGCACCGGGGACAGAACCGCTCGCGCGTACAGGGACCGCACCGCAGCTCTTCCGCCCCGCACTGCTCACACTCGAAACAACCAGATGAAGCCCGCGCTCATCGGTCCCCCTCGGGGCCCGACGGCTCGGGAGAACTTGCGCCATCACGGCAACTCGTGAGACGAAGACTACAGATCGCTCGCGGGTCTCGACCCGCTTGCGGTTGTCGCGGAGCCCGAGGGTGTGCGTGAACACGGTGCCTCGGGCTCCGCTCCCTTTCGGGCCCGAGCACCAAGCCTACTGGGCCCCCCTCCAGGAGCCGACTTTCCTGACATGTCTACGGCAGGATGGGGGTGCCCATGTGGCGGGCCGGCCTCCTACGTCGCCGCCACCACGCGTGCGATGGGCTCCGCCACGACGGGCACGCCACCGGCTACGACAGCTCGGAAGTCAAAAGGGGGGGGCGTTTCGACCGCCCGAGGGGGGGCGTCCTGCGCCGCCCCCGACACGAGGACGAGTATGCCGACTGGTGGCGTGACACGAGCGACTGGGCCAGCCGGTCCGCGACCCGCGCAGCAGGACGGGTCAAGGACGACGATGCAGAGGTCGAGAAGCTCTCCGGGGTCGCCGCGCGCCTCTATGCCCTGGGCGATCAGCCCGAGATGGGCCGCCGCGAGGACGGGTATGCACACCCTCTGGTCGTGATCGTGACGTTCGCGGTGAGGCCGGACCGGCGCGATGGTGGCGCTGAGGTCGAGGTCGAGTCATGACGCGACCACTGACCGCCATCCTGGTCTTCCTCCTCGCCCTGGCCCTCACGAGCTGTACTGCCGCCGGTCTCGGCTGGGATGAGGTCGACTTCTGCCCGGAGACGGGCTGCTCCACGTGCACCACCGACGACGACTGCGTGTCCGCAACCTCGTGCTGTGCCGAGGCAATGTACTGCCTTCATCGGGACGACGGCTTTGCCATCTGCGACCTGGGCTGCGTCGAGCCTGAGCCGCCACCGTGCGGTTGCGACGACGGGCGGTGCAGGTTTCGGTAGGGACTGCCGCCCGGTTCCGGGTCGCAGTATCCTCATCACGTTGGAGATCCACACATGACGAAAGCAGAGTTGGTCGACGCGATTCTCACCCAGGTCGAGGGCGTACCCACCAAGCGCGAGGCGGCGGCTCTCTTCG
>JAHJDO010000161.1 GCA_018812485.1 bacterium
GAACCCTTCATGCTGATATTCAACTAACGGGTCTCTTTGGCCATAGGCTCTAAGTCCAATCCCTTCGCGTAACCCATCCATGGCATAGAGATGGTCTTTCCACTGGCTGTCAACAATATGCAGCATGATTGCCTTTTCAATATCGCGCATAACAAAGGTTCCAATCTCGTTTTCTTTTTTTTCATAAACATCAAAAAGCTCCTGCAAAATCAGCTCCTTTAAGTCTTCGCGGATATAGTCCTTATTTTCGGATAACCCGGCTAAATGTAGTCCAAATTTATCCCGGACAAAAGTACGTATCCCATCTAAATCCCAGTCAACCTGATGTTCCTTTTCCGGCACATAGGTATCCAGCGCCTTATCTAAAACGTCTTCAATAATTCCGGAAATATATTCTTTTAATTCTTCCCCTTCCAAAATCATCCGGCGCTGGGCATAGATTACTTCACGTTGTTTATTTAAAACATTGTCATACTCTAACAGATGTTTCCGGCTGTCAAAATGAAAAGACTCTACTCTTTTCTGAGCAGTTTCAATCGAACGGGTGATTAATGGGTGCTGGATATTCATCCCCTCCTCAACCCCAAGTTTATCCATTACCCGCATAATCATATCCGACCCAAACAAGCGCATAAGATCATCTTGCAGTGAGAGATAAAAGCGGCTTGACCCGGGATCCCCCTGCCGGCCGGCCCGGCCGCGCAGCTGATTATCAATCCGGCGCGCCTCATGACGTTCCGTGCCAATAATATGCAAGCCGCCAAGTTCTACAACCTTGTTATGTTCGGTTCCAATTTCTTCTTTAACCCGTTCTAACACTTCTTGTTTTTGTTCCGCTGTTGCCAAGTGCGGGTCAATCCCTTTTTTACGTAATAGCTCATCTGCAAAAAACTCTACACTTCCCCCAAGTAAAATATCCGTTCCCCGGCCAGCCATATTTGTCGCAATGGTAATACTGCCTAAACTGCCGGCCTGGGCAACAATAACCGCTTCCTGCTCATGATATTTTGCATTTAAGACTTTATGCGGGATACCTTTCTGTTTAAGCAGACGGGAAATTAATTCTGATTTTTCAATAGAAATAGTTCCGACAAGCACCGGCCGTCTTTTCTCATATAATTGAAGAATCTCTTCAATGACTGCGTTAAATTTCTCCTGTTCGGTCTTATAAATTGCATCCGGAAAATTTGTGCGGATTAATGGTCTATTTGTGGAAATCGATAACACTTCTAACTTATAAATATGCCGAAACTCCGGCTCTTCCGTGAGCGCGGTCCCGGTCATGCCGGCAAGTTTTTTATACATGCGGAAATAATTCTGAAAGGTAACTGTGGCTAACGTCTGATTTTCCCGTTCAATCTTTACCATCTCTTTTGCCTCAACCGCCTGATGCAGTCCATCACTCAGCGCCGACCCGGCATAAGCCGGCCGGTAAACTCATCCACAATCATTACCTGTCCATCGCACACCACATAATCCACATCACGTTTTAAAACCGTATGCGCGCGCAAGGCTTTATCAATATGGTGCTTATACTCCACTGACTCTATGCTATGTAAACTTTCCAGTCCCAGCAGCTTTGCCGCTTTTTCTGCACCCGCCTCAGTAAGATAAGCGGTTTTTGCCTTCTCATCAATAATAAAATCCCCGGTTTCTTCTTTGGTCTCCTCATTTCTTTTGCCGGCAATTAGTTTAGGAATTATTTTATCGATCTTATAATATTTATCCGTGGATTCTTCTGCCGGTCCGGAGATGATCAGGGGAGTTCTCGCCTCATCGATTAAAATACTATCCACTTCATCAACAATCGCATAATTAAGCTCTCGCTGCACCATATCCTGCTTACGCACGGCCATATTATCCCTTAAATAATCAAACCCAAATTCATTATTCGTTCCATATGTAACATCACAGTTATAAGCATCTTTACGGGTAATCGGACGTAAGTTTTCCATCCGTTTGTCCCAGGCAGTATTATCAGTATAGCCGGGGTCATAGACAACTGAGGTATCGTGGCTAATCGCGGCACAACTAATTCCCAGGGCATAATAAACACGCCCCATCCAGCCGCAATCTCTTTTTGCCAGGTAATCATTA
>JAHJDO010000162.1 GCA_018812485.1 bacterium
CGCTTTATATAGGAGCAGCTTGCTTTGTTCCACAAACAACATGATCAGGAGGCCAAGATGAATAAAGTAGTAGGTTCGAAATTTCAGAAACCGGTTTCAGGTTCTTTCTCTCCAAGTACATCACCTGGTGAAAATCCAAATTTAGGATCATCTTCTTTTGGCGTAGAAGAAAAATCAGCACTTCATGTCGAGATTGGTCAACAGTTTCCTGTCGCAAATCCAATTCTTGCAAGTTCTGCCATCAAGCGGCCATATGCCATGCCAGAGGTCACGGATGAAATGGTTTTTGGCAGCAGGGTTGTTACTATAGATGGCCAGGGCGTATTCGTGATATCCAAACACCGTGGTGATGATTCACCCCTTGCTGTTTTGCCATATGTGAGTTTCAGGGGAGATGCTGTCATTTTTATCTCTCCAGAAAAAATACCTTCATCAAATGATAGCCTCGAAGGAGGCCTGTCAATTAATAGAAACTCGGGTTATATCGCTATCTTTAAAAATGAAATTGTAAGAGTGAAAACCGGGGAGGGCATGTTTGTCGATCTTGTAAAGGATGGTAACACTCTGGTGAGGATTAATGAAAGAACAACTAAAAAAATGAAGAAAACGAATGTGGCTTCAAATGCTGAATCTTTTCGTCACGATCTCATTCCACCGGCTGTCAACCTGACCTCTTTTGCTTTGGATAGGAGAATATTCAATAAAGCCAAAAAAGGGGATGAGAGGATTTGGGCTTTTTTGGAAGCTCAGCTTAATAATGTGATCGATCAATGTTTTCTCAACATGGCAACTAATAGCGGTGCGGTAGTTGTTCCGTTTCTCAAACCAAAAATAACCTGGGGCTTGGAGGTGTTATTTGCCAAAATGGTGGCAGAAAGATTGAATCTGCCGATATTAGGAGAGGCTCCGGACAAGAATTTAGGTATAGAGAGGCTTTTTAGAAAGCCAATATCAGGTCTTGCTCTAATAGATGATTTTGCGCCCCGTCTCAATGGCAATACAGTGATACTAACTTTAACCCTGGCAACAAGAGTTGAAATGGTAATAGAGCCGATAGAGGCGATTCAAAGAACCCTTCAAAAACATGGTTATGAAGCAGTTGAAATCATCCCACTACTATTGTGTGCTAAGATATAAATTGACGGTTCATATTTTAGATTTTTATAGCACCATAATCCGACACCTCTTTGCCCCTCTCCCTTGACGGGAGAGGGTTAGGGTGAGGGTGATATTAACTCAATAAGTGAAATGAGCATTCATCACCCTCCCTCTGACTCCCTCCCCTCAAGGGAGGGAGGAAAGTATGTTGAAATCAAGTGTCGGATTATGGGCCGGTTATTTAGCAACTTTTTTCTGGATATGACGATAAATAAGATGACAGAGGAAGTTTTTAGAGGTGCCCAAATGTTATTTTTCGATTTCAATTGTATTTTTTCTCCAAGCTGCTCTAAAACTGCAATTTTGGAAGGGAATGGCTTATTAATAAAGGATCAGGCAATATGGCAAACGTATCATCGTTTGTGAGTTTTACAGACAACTTGCTCAAACCGTTATTGCTGTCTAATACATTGAGACAAAGAAGTTCAGCTTCTAAACCCACAAAGAGCTCAAAACAATCACTGAAAAAAGTATCTACTGCAATAACACAATGCAGTCCTACCGTAGCTCATTTACCACAAGTACATGCTAATCCATTGCGTAGCATTAATAGATTTAGGATGATATCGGGGCGTATAAAAAAAGATGAACTACGTGCTGTGTTGTCTCAGTTATCCATTCTTAGATTCTATGTTACAAATAAAACGCATCATATTTTACTTGAAAGCTGCATGGCAGCCGGATGTGAAATGAAACTGATATCCGATATTGATCGTCTAAAAATCAGAAAATCATTTAGCACTTTAATGAAACCAAATGGTAAGGTAAATTGGAACGTAGATACTGCTTTTCTTCTTTATGCGTACGGAGCCGCTCGCCTTTATAAGGTGCTAAACCCAAAAACTAAATTGCTGATAGCAGGCAGTGATTCATTAGTTGAAAAGCACATAGCTGCTATAATAAGGTTTCGTCATTGGAAAAAAGAGGCTCGTAAATTAATAAAAAATCCAAACTTTAAAACTTTGGCTGCAAGCAATTCAA
>JAHJDO010000163.1 GCA_018812485.1 bacterium
ATGGACCCCCCTTTTGGAAAGGATCTCGGAATAGCGCGGGAAGGGTTTGATCATTGTATCCCAGTTGGCAAGGAAAAAATTTTCGAGGAGAAACACCTTGTCCTCATCGGAGAGTTCGGAAGCCTTTTTTATGCTCAGTTCAAGGTAGCGGTCCCGGGCATTGTTGTCTGAATAATCCGAAATCTGTTCGAGGAGGGAAGGGGTGAAGTTAAAGGTCTGTTTAATCGCAGGGAAGCCGCTCTGAATCTCTACCATATCAAGATAGTCCTTCGTGCCGTGGAGCCTCACCCATGGAAGTCTGTAGAGGCCTGTGAGAGGTTCTTTATAGAAAGGCTGGTGCATATGCCAGAGGAAGGCGATGTAGAGAGGGCTATCGGTCATACTTGAAGATATATTCGTCAGGCTTTGCTAATCCAAAGTCCTCCCTCGCATGTTTTTCCCTGTGGTAGGGGTCTTCCTTGAGGGACTTTATCTGGGTCCTGAGTTCTTCATTCTCCTGGTTTATTTCCCTGATATCATTTTCGATGCTCGTTTTTTTCTGATGAAGTTCCCTGTATTTCAGAAACCCCATATCCCCGAAGATGATATTGGCGAGAAGGTAGAGGAAGCTCAGGAAGACGATGGTATAGAAGATAAGCCTTCTCTTCCTGACCTCAGATGCGACCTGTTGCCGCAGGCGGTTAACGGGAGTAGCCATTACTATAAATTATAGAACGCTTTTTTGACTTTGTACACTGCAGAATTTGCCAGCGAATTGACTCACAAAAAATGTTACCGTAGATAGCCTCAAAGGGATATCGTTGACTCATAATGCATGTTACCGAAAAAACATGCATAGAAAGGTACTGCATTATGAGCTCAAAATCCAAAAGGGAATATCTTGAAGCGATCCATCAGAGGTACAAAAAAGCTTCTCGCAAGCAGAAAGCGCTTATCCTGAATGAATTCTGTGTCACCTGCGGCTATCATCGAAAACACGCTATTCGTCTCCTGAGAAAGTTCACCCGTTATATACAACCCAAAAAGAAGAAGCGGGGAAGGAAACCCCTGTATAGTAAACCCGCGATTGTGAAACCACTGAAGAAGATATGGTTGTCCGCTAATCTTCCCTGTTCAAAGAGATTGAAAGCAGTATTACCCTTATGGCTGCCTGGGTATGTTCAGGAATATGGGAATCTTCCCCCAGTGGTTATTGAAGCACTTAGCACCATATCTCCTGCTACTATTGACAGGCTCCTGCAACCGGTCAGGGTGCAATATAAAGGGCGTGGCCGGGCCACTACAAAGCCAGGAACTCTTCTGAGAAAGCAGATACCGATTAAGACAAACCAATGGGACGAATCCCGTCCCGGATTTCTGGAAGCCGACACCGTAGCTCATTGCGGTACCTCCATGGCTGGTATGTTTGCGTTCACCATAGACTCTGTAGATATTGCAACCGGGTGGACTGAGCAAAGAGCCGTATGGGGCAAAGGGGAAACGGATGTGTTAGTGCAGATCAAAGACATTGAAGTATCTCTGCCATTTCCTTTGCTCGGATTTGACTGTGATAACGGCGGAGAGTTTCTCAATTATCACCTTCTAAGACATTTTACAGAACGGAAACAACCAGTTCAGTTTACCCGGAGCAGAGCTTATCACAAAGACGATAACGCTCATGTGGAACAAAAAAATTGGACTCATGTCAGACAGTGGCTGGGATATCACCGGTTCGATAACCCGGAGATTGTACCACTTCTCAATGATCTCTATAAGACAGAATGGAGGCTATTCCATAATTTCTTCTGCCCTTCTGTGAAGCTTATCGAAAAACAACGGATTGCCTCAAAAACCATAAAACGCTATGATAATCCCAAGACGCCTTATCAGAGGGTCATGGATTCACCGTATATTCCTCTTTCTACAAAAAAGGAGCTTACTGAATTGTTTGAAAAGCTGAATCCATTCCATCTCAGAAAAGCTATGGAAGATAAGATGAAAAAGATCTTCCTCTTATGCTACAAAAACTCACGTTGAGTCACCGGTCCTTCGGTAACATTTTCTTATGAGTCAACTGGTGTAACCTTGTGGCGAATTTAACAGGTATTCTTTTGCAGGTTCGGCATATCTGCCCTGAAATATTCATTTTCACATGCAGTTGATCAAAATATAACAAAATATGTCATTCTCTGATATACAGATATGGAAATAAGGTAATATAGGTAATATTATGTGGAAAAAAATACCTGCTCTTCAGGTCTATTTAAAAAAACGCATTGTTTTTACATTCCCTGAATCCTCAACACCCTACTAAGGTAGGATTGCAATATGCTTGTAAAAAAGCAATAATATTATCAAGATAGAGAAGATGTGTTAAAGGAAAGGGATAATTTTTGCAATACTTTTATTGTGAAAGAAAATAGAGGCATATAATTTGCTTACATTTAAAGCAATAATTGCTTGTTGTTTCTAAGGAGGTATCCAATGCCGACAAATACATTTATGAAATCAAAAACAGTTTTTTATAACCTGTTTATATGCCTTATTGTTTTATTAGCGTGCTCAA
>JAHJDO010000164.1 GCA_018812485.1 bacterium
AACTTGCCCCCAATCTTCGGCTTCCCCGGCGTAATACTCCTGGCGATAAGGTGCACCGGGAAAGGGATTAGCCCACATAAAAATTCCAGGTTGGGCGCCGTCAACACCTGCTTCCCATGATCCTTTGGTATCAACTACTTTTCCATCTTCTATATTCTTTACATCTTCACCCATATACCAAATATGTCCTTGTTTGTCCTGCGCATACCAGTCTTGTGTATCCTCAACGAGAGAACCGTCTTCATACGCTCTGTCACGAATCACCGTACAAGTAACTCCCATCACAGTTTTCGTTTCACTCAATACTTCTACATCAATGGTTTCGTTCACTTTGTTGTCCGTTCCCTCATACTTCCAGGTTCTACCCGGTGTCATTGGCCAGTATGGATTTGATATGGAGTCAACGAAGTTTGATGGATAGATAACCGGCAGATAATAATCATCCTTTGCGCTTATCGGGTTGGCGTCATCCTTCTTGTCTCCGCACCCGGCAAAGCCAAATAGTAAGAAAACCGCCACCATCAGAGTTGGAAAAAGTTTGTTCATACTACACCTCCTTAATTGAGTTAGAAGGCTTTCGGATAAATTCAACATTGCTTCCCACAAGGAAAGAGAAAGGCGAGACGGTTCATTTTCATCGTTTTTCCTGTGATTTCTTTTGGAAATTAGAAATTGGAAATTTGGAAGAAAAGCTTCTGATTCTTATGCTAATTTCTAATTTCAAACCGCAAGCTTTCACACTAAAGTGAACTATCCCAGAAAGACCGTGTTTTTCTCTTCACCCCTATTTCTTCCTTATTTCCAATAGAAGATCAGGTTCTAAAAGTGAAATAATACCCCAACTTCCGGAGCGTAATCAGTAGCTTTTGAAGTAACTCCAAAGGCATTATTGACTTTGATGCAGGCATGGGGGCTTATATGAAATTGCAAATCTGTAATTAGCTCAGCCTCGTCTCCTGTGCCTTCTACACCAACACAAAACCTGAACAATTTGGAAACCCGTTTCAAGTATTCAACGGCATACTCACCTAATTCTACTTTGCTTTCAGCCCCATTATACATAACAGATGTCCGAAGGATCATTGTCCCCCATCTAAAACCTTTGGTCATACCGCTTCCTAATTTAAGTTCCCAATCTTGGGTTCCAATCAATTTCTTCTTTTTCTGAAGTGGAAATACTGTTTCGAAATAGCCAAAAATTTCTGGACGGTTAATTGTTTCTTCTCTCCATCGCCAACGGAGCTGAGATTCTACATCTCCCAGCCCTGACTCTTCTATCTTATCCGGCATATTTGAAGGATCATTTTTGGCTTTATACTGTATTGCTGTAATAACCGCAGATTCAAACTCGACAGCGAGTCTTTCGGTTATTCCATACCCCAAAAAAATCAATCCTTCATGTGCCCGATGACGACCTCGAAAATCTTGATCCAATCCATAACCAAATTCTTTTGGTTTGTACTCAGCGTCCTGATCATAATAGTATTCATAATAGGGGTAAATTATAAATTCCCCCTTGTTGATATAGGTGCCGAACATTGAGGTAGCAATACCTGTTCCTCGATCTTTTAAGTAGTATGGTAAATCACCCTGGGCAAGAAGAATAGATGGATTCATTCCCCCAACAAGAATACCGATCAAAAGTAATGTTGTTTTTTTCATTGCTTTTACCTCCTAAATTTTATTTAACTACTTAAAGTATATCAGGTGAAGTTAACGAGAAGATTACCGGAAGATTACAGTTTGGTAATGTAGGGGAATAGCTAATTAGGAAAGAGTCACCCGAGGAAGGGTGACAATAAAAGTAGTGCCTTTGTCTGAAGAGCTTGTGGCAGTAATATCACCGCCGTGGGCTTTAGCAATCACTAAGGCCAGGCTGAGACCCAAACCGATACCAGCCTTGGATCGGCTTTTGTCGCATCGATAAAAGCGATTAAATATATGTGAAAGATCTGCTTCTGCGATTCCAATACCGGTATCTTTAACAGTAATGACAACATAGCCATTATCCCAACCGGCCGAAATCTTGACCGTCCCCTGAGTAGGGGTATATTTTAAGGCATTATCGATGAGGTTGGATATCATGCGTTGAATATTTTGGGGGTCTGCCTGGATGATAAG
>JAHJDO010000165.1 GCA_018812485.1 bacterium
CCTGACCTATAATGCGCTGCTCTGTAAAGTTTTTGTTCCCGACGGTTACCTCCTTAGTCGCTTCCGGTGGTGACTTACACCCGGTTCCCGGAAGAATCAAGGAAAGCGATAAAACTATCGCAACGATATTAGCAGTTAGTCTACCCATCTTCTTGCCTCACTTTTTTTTAATAGTCCGGCCCAGAATGCGGGCCAGCTTTTGGCGGTTGATTTCGGCCAGGAGCTGTAAAAGCTCCTCTATCTGGAAGGGCTTGTAGATACAGGTGTAGGCGCCTATCTTCAGGGCAGCCTCTATGCTTTGCGTGGTCTCTTCACGGTAGCCTGTCGCCATGATCACCGGCAGGCTGGGACACCGCTCCCTGATCTCCTTAAGGACATCCAGGCCACTGAGGCCGTTGAGCTTCATATCCAGAAGCACCACAAGGGAATCCGGCTGGATTTTATCCACTATGCCGGCAGGTTGGACAATCTCATTAACAACAAAGCCTCTTGCCTGCAAGATGTCACCCAGGGTCTTGCAAAACACGGGGTCATCGTCCACAATAACAATAGACTTCTCCTTTCGCAGTGCAGCAAAAAAGCCGAGCAAGGCATTAATGTCCAACGGCTTGGCCAGGACAGCCAGGATCCCTTCTTCCAGGCCATCCTTGATCAGCTCATCATGAGCGTAGGCGGTCATCAGCACAACCGGCAGGTCAGGGCGGGTTTTCCTGACGGCTCGAAACAGCTCCACCCCGTTTATCCCGGGCATCTTGATGTCGCTGAGGAGGCAGTCAAAGTGAGTCTCTGCCATCTTTTCAAGGGCCTCATGACCAGAGTGGGCAACAACAGCCTCATGGCCCTTGACCGTGAGTATGTCCTTCAGGGTCCTGGCCATCCTTTGATCATCGTCCACGATCAGGATACGCAATTTATCGCTCATGACACCGCCTCCCTGACGGGAAGGGCGACGGTAAATGTGCTGCCCTTGCCTTCTTCGCTTTCCACCTCGATGCTTCCGCCGTTCAGCTCCACCAGGTTCCTGGAGACTGCCAGACCCAGGCCGATGCCCCGGGCCCTGGTGGTGAAGAGCGGTTCAAATATCTTCTCCATATTCTCCTTTGAGATGCCGCAGCCGGTGTCGGTGATCCGAATGCGGATTGCCTGCCCCGTGGAATGCGAAGCATATTCCTCTGGGGTGGATTTTGGATCCCGGATTGCCTCCGTTTCGATCAATTCAGCAGTGATTGTTACCTGACCCCCCTCGGCCATGGCATGGCAGGCGTTTGCAACCAGGTTGTCCAGCACCTGACCTATCTGCCGGGGATCAACAAAAACGGGTGGCAGTTCAGGGGGTATCCCGATGGTTACCTTCACCTGCTCCGGGGGTGGTTGTTTTTCCAGCACCCGGGCAATTAGCTCCGATGCAGTTACTTGCTCCCGCTCCAGAGATCTGGTGCGCGAGAAGTCCAGGAGGTCTGAAACAATGGCCTCTGCATTGCCGATCTCCGAGGAGATCATCTCCAGATACTCCCTGGTGGTTTCGTCGGCATCGGTGTTAATGCTCCTGAGGTAGTAGATTGCATTGTTCATCACGGCAAGGGGGTTGCGCAGTTCATGGGCCATACCGCCTGCCAGTTGACCCAGCACGGCCAGCTTCTCCCGGCGGACCAGTTGATCCCGGGTGTCCCGGAGTTCCGCGGTCCGTTCCTGAACGCGGGTTTCCAGCTCGGCGTGCGCCCGGCGCAGCGCCTCCTCCGCCTGCCTGCGCTCGGTGATGTCCCGCGCTATTGCAGTGGCGATGTGCTTTCCATTAACTTCTCTTGATGAAACAGAGAGTTCAATTGGAATCTCTGTCCCATCTTTCCCTAAGCCCTGAAGTTCCAGGGTCTTTCCTATGACCGTGCCGGCGCCGCTTTTTCGGAATTCAACAAATCCATTTTCCTTTTCCTTCCTGTATTTCTCAGGGACAATCTTCATGATACTTTGCCCCAGCATCTCCTCTGCCGTATACCTGAATATCCTTTCCGCCCCCTTGTTCCATACTCCGACCTTCATCTGCGAATCAACGGATATCACACCATCAACAGAGGTTTCGACAACCTCGCGGTATTTTACCTCGCTCTCCTTCAGGGCGTTGCGTGACTGCTCCAGGTCTTCGCCCCACTGCTGTAGTTCATCCTTTGCTTTCTTCAGTGACATCACCATCTGATTAAAAGAATGGGCAAGCAGCCCAATCTCATTAGAGGATTTGACGTCAACCGATATTGACAGGTCGCCTTGAGCAACTCTTTTTGAAGCGGCGGCTATCTGACCAATAGGCCTCGCAATCTGTCTTGACATCAGCCAGCCCGCCGGCAGAACCAGAAGGACGCAGGCAATCAATATCCATATAATCGCCGTCCTCAGTTGCCCGACCTCAGCGAACAGGCTTGATAGAGGCCTCTGTATTACTACTCCCCACCCCAGTTCGCTGATGGGCATATATGTCCCAACGACCTCACGTCCAAACTCGTCTGTGTAGCCCTTTATTGTCCCCGCTTCACCAGCCAGGACTGCTTTGACAACAGGCAGCCTGCTCAGGTCGACCTCGCGCACTTGCTCCATGTGAGTATGAGCGATCAGCCTGCCATCATCGGCTACCACGATCACATTGGCGTCTTCCCCGACACCAACGCTCATGACCCCACGCATTATCCTCCCGAAGCTGATGTCTGCAGAAAGGACACCGACCACCGTTCCGCTATGTACAATAGGTAAGGTGACGGTCTGCATCGGTTCTAATGTCGCCGGCTTAAGGTAGATATCAGAAAAAAACTTATCTCCTGCCCTGGCCACTTGAAAGCTCCGCATGCCAGACACATTCTCTAGTTGTCCCGCAGCATCAGTCCGGTAAATCTGCCTGCCTTCCATATCAGCTACGTAGACGCGGGTTATCTCTGGGAAGGCCCTTTGGACACGGTCAACCCCGACTGACACCTTTGTCGCCTCCATGCGGCGCAGCTCCGGCGTCTGAGCAAGCAGCGTCAAGGTTGGTTTGAGACTGCCCACATCTGCTTCAATCTCTTGAGCTATGCGACCAGCCAAAGTCCGGTCCGCATCGCAAATCGTCCGGCTGACGATATTTCCGCTGAACAGTATCACAAACCAGCCGGTTAACCCTATGCACACGATCATAACAAGGGCAAAGACTACAAATATCTCGCGAAAAAGGGTGTTCAAGCGCATTGCTGCTATCCTCCTCATTCTTTTACCAAGCCATGTTTAACCAGATACTCATGGGCAACTTGATCCGCCTTTTTCTTTTTGATGTCTACATCAGCGTTAAGCGCCTGCCAGACCTTTTGACCTTCGGCTACTATCTTAAGCGTAGCGGGCTTGCCTCCACCAGGGAAGGTAGCCACCAACTCATTGAGAATAGAGGCGATCTCAGGATACTTATCAAGGACTTCTGCTCTGACATAGGGAGTCAAGTCATACGGTGGGAAGAAGGTCTGGTCATCTAAATACACATGCCAGCCATATTTGGCAATCAGGGAATCGGTACCGAAGACCATTGCCACTTCGCACTGACGGATTTCCAAACCCTTCAGCGAAGCCCCAGGCGCCCCGGTCATACGGAAGGCCTCGTCCACCTTGAAGCCGTATAACTCCTCCAGAGCAGGCAGGCCATCAGAACGTTCGGAGAATTCAAAGGTAACAAAAGTCTTGACCTTTCCTTCATTCTTTCGATAAAGCGCCGCCAAATCGGAGAGGGTTGCTACACCCTGTGCTTCAGCGAATTTAGCCCATGAAGCTAAAGCATAGGTGTTGTTGTTCCAAATTGGATCCAGCCAGATGAAACCTTTGCCCTCTTCCGCTTTCTTTACAAGCTTGTAAAGTTCATTGTTGGCAATTCCCTGCTTATACGTGTGGCCGAGATGCAGCATCCAGGCGGTCCCCGTATAGTCAGCACAAATATCGATGTTGCCGGCTTCCATCCCCTGCCTGAGAGCCATGGTGGAGAGGTCTGATACGAGATTAACCTTGAAGCCGCGGTTTTCCAAAAGCTGCTTCATCACCTGACCTATAATGCGCTGCTCTGTAAAGTTTTTGTTCCCGACGGTTACCTCCTTAGTCGCTTCCGGTGGTGACTTACACCCGGTTCCCGGAAGAATCAAGGAAAGCGATAAAACTATCGCAACGATATCAGCAGTTAGTCTACCCATCTTCTTGCCTCACTTTTTTTTAATAGTCAGGCCCAGAATGAGGGCCAGCTTTTGGCGGTTGATTTCGGCCAGGAGCTGTAAAAGCTCCTCTATCTGGAAGGGCTTGTAGAGACAGGTGTAGGCGCCTATCTTCAGGGCAGCCTCTATGCTTTGCGCCATCTCTTCACGGCAGCCTGTCACCAGGATCACCGGCAGGCTGGGACAACGCTCCCTGATCTCCTTAAGGACATCCAGACCACTGAGGCCGTTGAGCTTCATATCCAGAAGCACCACAAGGGAATCCG
>JAHJDO010000166.1 GCA_018812485.1 bacterium
ATGAAATAATTTATCACAAAAAAAATAAAAAAACAAATCTTTCTTGCTTCTCTTATTTTATGATGTGGCAATGAAGCGAATGATGTTGCGTAAAAAAATACCCCACAAATGTGGAGTAATTATTTATCTTCACTCTCACCATACTGTCTTCTAATAAGATAAAACACTGGGAATGGTGCAGTTGACGGCCTGCACCAGCCGTTTGAAAAGGGCGGGGCGCCCTTTGTTTGGCCGCCTGGGAGGGCGGCATCTCGCGCGCTGTTATCCTTCAGTGCAGAGTATTCACTTTTCTATGGCAGGGGATGCGGACTGCGGTAACTCTTCTGATTGCTGGGTTGTCGTTGGAATATTCACCGCTTTGTTTGCTTCTCGAAGAGCGAGTAGGTGAAGATAAACCCACGAAGTGAATAATCTGATTGTAACATAAAAAAATAATCCTCAAAATGTGGATTATTTTCTGTGACCCGGCTGGGGATCGAACCCAGGACCTCTTCCTTAAAAGGGAATTGCTCTACCAGCTGAGCTACCGGGCCATTAATTGTTTTGTTTTCAAACTCGCGTCGCTTCGCCAGCAAATACCAGCTGCTCGCCAAAGGCGGGTCCGCCTATGGCGGAAGCTTTTAATCCGCCTCTGGCGGAACCGAGCCGGACTTTGTGCGTGAACCTATCAAAAATTCAATAATATGGTATACTGTTTTTAGTTAGAAGTCAAGGAATTGTGGCTATTATTAGAATAACCGAATTTAATGTTTTACACGCAAAGCGTGGAATACATTGACATGACCACAATTTTGATCGCTGCTTCGCTTAATGGTTTAAAATGAATTATATATTTTAATATAAAAAGATGTACCATCATTTATCAATTGAAAAGATTTTTAAAGATTTAACAACGGGGAATACAGGGCTTTCAAAAAAAGAAGCAAATTTGCGACTCAAAAAATTTGGTATTAACGCTTTGCCGGAGGACAAAAAAGCAACTGCTTTGAAGATTTTTTTAAATCAATTTAAGAATCCACTAATATATATTCTTTTTGCGGCGCTGATTATTAGCTTTTTAACCAAACACTCTATTGACGCCGCTATCATTTTAACCGTGATTATTATTAGCGGAATAGTGGGGTTTATTCAGGAATTTAAAGCAAATCAATCATTGGCAAAACTCAAAAAATTGGTTAAACATAAGGCCAAGGTCGTCAGAGACGGCAGAGAGTCGGTGATTTCTCAGGAGTCGGTTGTCCCGGGTGATATCATTTTATTATCTCCAGGGGACAAAGTGCCGGCCGATGCTCGTCTTATGGAAGCGCAAAATATAGAGATAATAGAAGCAGTTCTCACCGGGGAATCCGTTCCTTCCGGCAAAAGCATTGAGATTTTTCCTGAAAATACCGCAATGGCTGATAGGAAAAATATGGTTTATCAGGGGACAACAGTGGCAAGGGGAAAAGCCATGGCAGTGGTAGTGGCTACCGGCGTAAAAACTGAATTGGGGCATATCGCGACTTTAATCAGGGAAACGGAGGAAATTATGACACCGCTACAGAAACAGCTTGCCCACCTGGGAAAAGCCATCGGTTTAATACTTGTACTTCTCAATATTCTTATTTTCGGTTTGGGGCTGTTAACCGGCAAGCCTTTTTTTGATATGTTTTTAACTTCGGTAGCGGTTGTAGTGGCTGCGGTTCCGGAAGGGTTGCTGCCGGCAATGACTGTGATTTTGGCAATCGGAATGCAACGATTAGCCAAGAGAAAAGGTCTGGTACGAAAAATGGTGGCGGCTGAAACATTAGGATCTGTGAGCGTTATTTGCGCGGATAAAACCGGCACGCTTACCCGTGGTGAAATGAGAGTTTCAGATATTATCACCGAAGCAACAAGCATATCTCATGACGGAGAGCGGTTCTCTAAGACAATAAATCCGAACGGTATGGCCAGTCATATGGTTGCTTTAAAAATCGGATTATTAAACAATAACGCGATAATTGAAAATCCAGACGAAAAATTGAAGGATTGGATTATTGTTGGTGACTCCACGGAAAAAGCTTTGCTCTTGGCAGGTATATCAGCCGGGCTCGATAAAGATGATTTGGAGGCAAAAGAACCCAGGATAGCGGAGATTCCTTTTGATGGGGAATATAAATTTATGGCAACCCTGCATGGATTAAAAGAATCGCGGAGTAATGATTACGCTGTATATGTCAAGGGCGCGCCAGAAAAGATTTTAAGCATGTCTTCATTTATAGACATCGACGGAAAGCAAGTCGCTTTGACTGCAAAAAGAAGAAAAGATATTCAGACGCAATGTGACCAGTTGACGGGGCGGGGGTTGCGCGTCCTAGCCGCGGCTTATAAAATTGAAAACAAAATCAACACATCAGAATTTACCAAGGAAAAAATTGGCAACCTTGTATTCATCGGTTTAATAGCCATAAAAGATGCTTTAAGGCCTGAAGCCAAGGAAGCCGTTGCTCGATGTCGGAGCGCGGGTATTCGCACGGTTATTATTACCGGAGACCACAAGCTTACTGCTATGGCAATTGTTCGTGAGTTGGGGCTTGAAGTCAATCTGGATAATGTTATGGTGGGAGCTGATTTGGAAAAGCTGTCTGATGAAAAATTGAGGAAAATCGTACATAAAATCACTATTTTTGCCAGGGTTGAGCCCAAACATAAAATTCGGATAGTGGCGGCCCTGCAGGCCAATGGGGAAGTTGTGGCCATGACAGGCGATGGAGTTAATGATGCTCCGGCTTTAAAAAAAGCAGACATCGGCGTTGCTGTCGGTTCCGGCGCTGATGTTGCTAAAGAAATTGCGGATTTAGTTTTAATTGATGATAATTTTAAAACTATTGTAGAGGCGGTCAGGCGCGGAAGAATCATTTTTAATAATATTAGGAAGGTCGTTTTGTATCTTCTCACTGATTCTTTTTCTGAAATGATTTTAGTCGGCGGAGCTGTTATTTTAGGATTCCCCTTGCCTATCCTACCGGCGCAAATCTTATGGATTAAATTAATTGAAGATTCCGCCCCCGCCATGAGTCTTTCATTTGACGAAATTGATGAAGATGTAATGAAGGAACCCCCCAGAAAAAAGGCGGAACCCATACTG
>JAHJDO010000167.1 GCA_018812485.1 bacterium
CGATGACGCCCGGCCAGGTCGCGCCGTTGACGTCTGACCCGCGCGGTCGAGCCGGGTTCTCCGCTCACCCGCCGGGTGGATCCCCGCTTGCCAGAACATGGAACGATCTCGCGCGCCTACCGCGTCGGCCATGGCGCTAGCTGTTACGTTTCGCGCCCAGTGGCACGGCCGAGCCGTTCCGGTTGCAGCTTCGATGGCACGCGCAGGCCGTGGCTCGTCGGCGGGGGCCGGCTGGATGGGGGCGGGGTCGCGTGGGATGGGCGTGACGACGGTCGCCGTCCACGCGTGCCAGCGCACGGGTCACGCTACGGCGCGAGCTGACTAGATTTCCCGCTGCGGACGCAGGGGGTCGTGTATGGAAGAGCGACGCCCGCGGTTGGAGCCGCGAGCGTCGCGTGGGAGCCCGGCGGCGCAATTGTGACAAATCGCCGACGGGTCCCGTCGGATGGATCCCTGCCATACCCCTCGCCCGGTTGCACGCCGTTCGTTCATCGTCACGCCGTACAGCGTTGGGGACGACGGGGTCTTCGTTCCGGAGATGCCGCTGGAGTGCCTCTCGGCGAGCGCGGGCGGCGACGGCAGTGTCTGCAGGATCTGGCTCCACCACTGGCGCCAACGGAAGACCGGCCCGGCGTTCCCGTTGGTCGTGGGCGAGTGCCTGACCCACAAGGTGGCGTTCACGCTCTACCCGCCCGGGCACGTGCCGTACGGCCGGGTTGCGATCGCGCCCGTGGATCCGGCGGGCCGCTTGCTGCACGAGCCGACCGAGCACGATGCTCTCGAGGTCGCGGGCAGCGTCCAGGGCGACTCCGCTGCCCGAGCACTGGCCTGGGGCTCGACGCTGTTCGGCGCAGCGCAAGACGCCGCCCAGGGCGTGCCCTGGCCGCGTGCCAGCCGTAGCGGCGCGGAAGGCTGGCGGACGCAAGGCCGGTGGATCGTACTGGGCGCGACGCTACTCGGGCTGACGAGCCTCGTGGCCGAGGGCTCGATCGCAGCGGGCCTGCTCGGCGTCTCTGCGCTCACGCAGCGCGAGGCCGCGGCGGCGTATGCAGCCGCGAGCGGTTACCGGGGCCGAGGACAAGCCGTCACGCTGCCGCTCGTCGAGCTCGCGCAGGCCGGCGTGCTCGCCCTCGACTGGCTGCTGGTCGTCGGGTTCGTAGCGGCACGTTGGGGACCACCCCGACGCTGGGATTCACGCTCCGGGCGACTGCGCCGAATCGTGCTGCATGCACGAGCGCCGTAGGCACCTGCCGCGGCTCGGCAGCGACCCACGAGTTCGCGACATGGGCAGCCAGTGGGGTCATGACTACTTCTGTTCGCGATGGCCGAGGTGGAGCTCCCGAAGACCACTGACGCGCTCACCGCTGAAGCGCTGTTCAGGTACTGCGTCATCGCCTTCGTTCTGGCGCGCGAGACGATTGGAGACACGCGTGCCGAGGCCATCACCGAGGCCCTCGACGAGCCCCACCTCACGGTGACTGGCCTCATCCGCACGGTCAGTCGGCGTTCGCTCTATCGCTGGATCGCCGCCTACCATTGCGGCGGCATCGCCGCCCTCGAGCCGGCGAAGCGAGAGGCCTCGGCCACCGCACTGTCCCCGGCGTTCCTCGACGCCCTGCGGGACCAGAAGACCAAGGACCCGCTCGCCAGTATCCCCGAGATCATCCGCCGTGCTCGGGAGCTCGGCACGCTCTCGGTGGATGAGCCCGTCAACCGCGTCACCGCGTACCGCGCCGCCAAGCGCCTCGGATTGCCGCTCACCGGTCGCGTCGCCAAGCGCCACACCGATATGCGGCGCTTCGCGTTTCCCAATCGCATGCGCATGGTGCTCGTCGACGGCAAGCACTTCCGCGCTGGCGCTGGCCGCCTCAAGCGGGTCGCGTTCTTCTTCATCGACGACTGCTCGCGCCGCATCGTCGGCGTCGTGGTCGGACCCAGTGAGTCGACCATCCTGCTGCTGCGAGGCTTGCTCCTGGTCATCCGCCACTTCGGCTTGATGGACGTGCTGTACTTCGATCGCGGCCCCGGCTTCATCTCCGGCGATACCCACGCCGTCTGCGTCAACCTCGGCATCCACTTCATCCACGGGCGCAAGCGATACCCCGAGGGCCACGGCAAGGTCGAGGCCTTCAACAAGACCGCCCAGCACGATGTCCTGCGAGGACTGCAGCGCCCCGAGGTCGACTCGGACTTCGGCTCCCTCGAGCTTCGCCTCCGCCACTACGTCGAGGAGCAGTACAACCTGCGCCCCCACGAGTCGCTCGACGGCAAGAGCCCTGCCGAGCACTGGAATGCCGACGATCGCCCGCTCCGCTTCCCCCGCGATCAGGAGGATCTGCACCGCAGGTTCTTCGTCACCCATAGCCGTCACGTCTCCGCCGACAACGTCGTTTCGCTCAGCAGCGTCGCCTACGAGCTGCCTCGCGGCCACGCCAACTCCTGGGTCCAGGTTCACCGCCAGACTCTCGACGGCTCCATCTGGCTACCCCACGACGGCAAGCTCGTCCGCCTTCATCCCGTCGATCTCGCCCGCAACGCCGAGGCCCGACGCGCCTCGGCGCTGACACCGGGTGGCAGCGACAACGGCGAAGCCCCCGTCACCGCCGCCGCTCTCGCCTTCGAGCGCGACTTCGGCCCCGTCACCGACTCCACGGGCAATCCCGCCCGCCGTTCACGAAAACCCTGACCCGGAAAGACCGACCATGGACCTCAAGTCTGCCTTCGGCTGCCATTGCACACCCTTCACCCGCGAGCTGCGCCTCGAAGACCTCTATGGCCTGCCCTTCTTCGACCAGGCTCGCGACGGCATCTTGCGCGCCATCGACAAGCGCTCCAGCGCCGCCCTCATCGCTCCGGCGGGCTCTGGCAAGTCCACTGTCCTGCGCGCCATTCTCGGCAGCCTCGCCGAGGCTCGCTACGCCACCCATTACGTCAAGTGCTCTGAAATCGGCAAGCGTGATATGTGCCGCGAAATCGCCCGCGTCGCCAGCGTCCCCTTGGCCAGTTCCTTCCCCGCCCTGTTGCACAACCTCCAGGAGAGGTTCGAAGGGACCTTCATCGATGCCGGCCGCAGGCCTGTCCTGCTCCTCGATGAGGCTCACGACCTCCGCCCCGACGTCCTGTCCATGCTCCGCGTCATCACCAACTTCCAGATGGACAGCCGCCTCGTCCTCAGCCTCGTCCTCGCCGGCCAGCCCGACCTCGGCAGGGTCCTCGCTCAAGACAAGCAGGACGCCATCGCCCGTCGCATCGTCCACTACGCCTCCCTCCGGCCTCTGTCCCGCGACGAGACCGCCCATTACGTCGAGCACCGCATCTCCATTGCCAGCGCTCGCCAGTGCCCCTTCGATGCCGCCGCTCTCGACGCCATCTACGAGATCGGTCGCGGCAACCTCCGCGCCACTGACAACCTCGCCCTCGAGTCCCTCGAGCTCGCTGCCGCCGCCAAACTCAAGGTCGTCGGGGCCCAACACGTCACCGCGGCCAGAAAGTCCCTCTGGCCCGCATGACTCGCCACGACCACTCCGGCACCGCACCGCTCGACGTCTTGCCTACCTCCCGTGCCGCTGCCCTCGACCCGGGCAATGGCGGCGGTTCCGTGCAGTGGCGCATCGACCAGGTCTGGGGCGAGGGCGTCGGCATCCTGGGTGGGCCCCCGAAATGTGCCAAGAGTTGGTTCGGGCTCGACCTCGCCGTCAGCCTCGCCTCCGCCACGCCATTCCTCGGGCGCTTCGCGGCCCTCGACCCCGGGCCTACCCTCGTCTACCTCGCCGAAGACGCCCTGCCGCAAGTCCGCGCCCGCATCGCCGGCATCTGCCTGCACCGCGCCATCGATCTCGCCGCCCTCGACCTGCACGTCATCACCGCCCCCGCCATCCGACTCGACCAGCCTGCCGACCAAGGCCGCCTCGCAGCAACCCTCGACCGGATCCGCCCCAAGCTCCTCCTGCTCGATCCCCTGGTGAGGCTGCACCGCCTCGACGAGAACAGCTCCGCGGATATCTCCGCGCTACTCGGCTACCTCCGTGAGCTGCAGCGACGCTTCGACGTCGCAATCGTCGTCGTCCACCATATGCGCAAGTCCGTCCGCTCACACCTCGGTCAGGCGCTGCGTGGCTCCGGTGATCTCCACGCCTGGAACGATCATGGGGCGTACCTCACCCGCACAGGCCCGCGAGGCGTGCAGATCAGGCTCACCCTCGAGCATCGCGCCGCGCCCGCTCTCGATCCCGTCACGCTCGCGCTGGTGTCCCGCGGAGACGGCAGCGCCACTCACTTGGAAATCGTCGACGCTCCAGAGCGCGACGGCGATGGCCCACCTGCCGCTCCCGCCGCCCCATCCCTGCACGACCGAGTCGTGAGCGCCATCCAGCACGCTGGCCGCCCGCTGTCGCGCGCTCAGCTACGTGACACCCTCCGCGTCAACAACAACCGCCTCGGCCACGTGCTCTGCGAGCTCGAGCACTCCGGCCGTGTGTGTCGCTCCGAAGCCGGCATAGCCTTGCCCGCGTGACTCCCGGGCACGCGCACAGCGCGGGCCACGTATCGCGTATCGAGGCCGCGCACCCCAGGGATCGCCCGATACGATACGCGATACGCCCCCCACCGAGCTCGGCCGCGGGGTGGGGTGCTGCCACCACCTACCGGTCACCATCACGCTCCAGCTACCCGTGGGCCACCCCAGCCGCCGTGCTGCGCCACACCCTACGGCGAGCACCGCGCCGCCCCGTCCTGCTTCAGCCCGTCCACACGCTCATGCGGCGCGGCTCCGCATCGGCCCCATTGGTGAGCGATCACCCCTGCGCGTGTCGCGCACAACCCGTGCCATCCAGAACGCAACGACCGGTGCCGGTGGGCGCGAAACGGAACACTGGAGCCCCATGTTCTCCTTTGCCCACTCGGCAGCGGTTCGGAGGGCATCATCGCGGTCGGCGGGCTCCCCGTCGAGGACGGCGAGTAGGCAGCGGCGCCAGTCTTCACGGTCGTAGTCCTTGGGGTCGGTTTGGACGGCTCGGACGAAGCCCCGCCGTGGTCGGTCGAGACACCACCGCCGCACACCGAGCCGGATCGCGGCGTCGATGGTGGAATAGAGAGTGCCGCCCTTGCGGAGCCGCTGGAA
>JAHJDO010000168.1 GCA_018812485.1 bacterium
AAGTGCAGTTCTACAGTTAAGCTGTAGGATTTCACACCTGACTTGACAACCCGCCTACGCGTCCTTTACGCCCAGTGATTCCGAGTAACGCTTGCACCCTCCGTATTACCGCGGCTGCTGGCACGGAGTTAGCCGGTGCTTCCTTTGGACTTACCGTCAGCGACTCGGGATTTTGTTCCCTCATCGCCATCTTGGGTCCCGACAGAGCTTTACGACCCGAGGGCCTTCATCACTCACGCGGCGTCGCTGCGTCAGGCTTTCGCCCATTGCGCAAGATTCCCCACTGCTGCCTCCCGTAGGAGTCTGGACCGTGTCTCAGTTCCAGTGTGGCTGATCATCCTCTCAGACCAGCTACCCATCGTAGCCTTGGTGAGCCGTTACCTCACCAACAAGCTAATGGGGCGCGAGCCGATTCCTGGGTGGGAGCTTTCAAGAAGAGGCCCCCTTTTCTCACTTGCTCCGCAGAGCTTGTGAGCTTATCCGGTATTAGCAGCGCTTTCGCACTGTTATCCCCGGCCCTGGGGCACGTTACTCACGTGTTACTCACCCGTTCGCCGCTGTACTAGCAGGCCCGAAGGCCCACGTTCTCGCTCGACTTGCATGTGTTAAGCACGCCGCCAGCGTTCGTTCTGAGCCAGGATCAAACTCTCCAGTTTAATCTCTGGTATCTCACCCTTAAAAAGGGTGGGATTGACTGGGTTAACCGTCTGACTCTCGCCAGACTGTTCTCTCTGACCCGTCGCTTTCATACCTTCTATTCAGCTGTCAAAGACCCGTGTACCATGACACGGACACAGTCGCTAAGTATGACGCCTCAACAATTGATTTGTCAACTCTCGCGGTTTCTCCGCAACCCCAGACGAAATCATCTGGAACCTGCTGAAGCGCGGCCATACTAGTCATCTCCTTTGGTCTGTCAACATCAAACTTGCCTCTTTTCAGGTTCTAGTCCTGATCAACGGTTTTTTCATCGCCCGACAACCGTTTCCACAGCGCCACTAAACGTTCGTTTGACTTCACGCTGCTATGACGATTTCGAACTGTGTCGTCCTCGATCCCGTCTCGGATTCGCCTGAAAATCCCATAGGCACGTTTCATTGGTTCAACTGCATCTTGTTCGCGCTTTTGATCGACCAACAACTTGGCGTGCTGGTAGAGAACCTCGGTCGCTCCTTCGATGGTGTCCTCTGACAATAACCCGACCGCTCGTTCCGATATCGCTACAGCTTCCTCAGCATGTCCCTTCAGGGCTAGACACTGAGCCCTGAGTGACTCAGCTCGAGCCCGCGCAAACAGATGTCCCTCGGTCCCCGTTATCTCGAATACCCGATCGGCATCCCTCAGTGCCCCGTCAACGTCATCGGGTCGGCCTCGGAGCAACTTGAGCTCGCCATGGAGAATGTAACAGTAGCAGGTCAGGTAGTTGTTCTGCGAATCCAACGCTGCTTCCGTACCCGCATCAAGGGCCTTTTCTGCCTCATCGATCCGACCTCGGGCGAGATAGGCAATCGCAAGTGTAAGCCAACCATCAGCCAATCTCATGGGATCGGCGCTTCTCTTCGACAGTCGAATGCAACGCCGAAGGGTGTGCTCAGCCCGGGAAAAATCACCCAATAGAACCTGCACGTGTCCTAGATTGGCCAACAAGGCGGATTCGTTCCGACGATGCCCGATTTGCAGTATCTCGCGAAGCACCTGGCGATAGGTTTCCATCGCTCGTTCCAGTTGCCCCATCTTCACCAAGCAGTAGCCGATGTTGATCTGAGCAATCTCGTGAAATGAGCGCAGGTTCGCTTGATCGGACAACTCGGCAACCCGACGATAGGCGTGTAGAGCCTCTTCTAGCTCACCTCTGTGATGGTGGAGGATTCCCTTCATGTTCCAGGCCGCCGCCGCGCCTTCCGGCTCGTCAAGCGATTCATAGATCTCCAATGCCTTGAGACAGGCTTTCCACGCTTCCCGCTCACGGCCCATATCGTGAAGCGCACCAGACAACTTCCCCCAGGCAGCGCCACGACCAACCGAGTCCCCGATCTCTTCGGCCCGAGTCAAGGCCTCACGTAGTTTCTTTTCCGCTGACTCTACTTGACCCATGTCGAGATCATATCCCGCCATTTGGATCAGAACCTGCACTTGAAGCTCCGGTGGACCTTGTCGATCAACGTAGTCCTTCAACTGTTCGAGCACAGTTTGCCGATCTTCAAAGTGTCCCAGATCCTTGATCAGGGTCGCCTTCAGCTCCAACGCGCTGTATCGAAACTCGCTCTCCACATCGAGCAAACGCAAGGCTCGATCGACCAGTGTAAGCGCCTCCTCCAGGCCACTGGTTTCACGCGCTTTTGCAGCGGCCAGTAGAAAATACTGACCTCCGTCCTCGGTTTCGCCGGCTGCCTCCAGATGTTTGGCCACGTTGATGAGTTGAAGACGGGAAAGATCGGTTCCCTTTTCGATCATCGCGTCGGCCAGCCGCCGGTGGATCTCGGCGCGTTCTTCTGCGACGAGGGCTTTCGCTGCCACCTCACACGTAAGTCTTTTTGTGATGCGGTAGGTCGGTTGGCCCTCTACGCTCTCATCCTTCTTCAGAAACCCGCGTTTCACCAATTCGGCCAGGTCGGTTTCTGGGATCTCATCAAACACAGCCTCCAGCGCGTCCTTTCCCAGATCACGCCCGATCAAGCTCGCTCGCAACAGAACCATCTTTGGACCCGATGGAAGCGATCCGATACGACCAGCCACGATTCCCTCGACCGTTGCAGGTATCTCCAGCTGTTGTGCTTCATGTGTAAGAACCCACCGCCCTTCAGATAGGCGTAGGTTGTTCTGCTCGTGGAGTGCTTCGAGGATTTCTTTGATGAACAGCGGATTGCCACCGGACGCTTCGACGATCCGTTCGACCAGCTGACGGTCCATCGGATGATCCAACAAGTCTGCGATCAGAGCGCGGGCTGCCCTCGGCTGGAGATCATCGACCTGGTGCACCAGGACATTGTCGCCTGACGTGAGCCTTGACCAGAATCGACCCGTGACCACATCGGGATTGGGTCGAGCCGTCAACACAACAACCATCGGACGTTTTCGCTTTTCGCTGACCATGTCCGAGAAAAACTCGAGGGTCGAGTGATCAGCCCAATGGATATCGTTGACAACGACCACCGCGGCACCTTTTTGCGAGGTAGCTCCGATCAATCGTCTCAGAGAAAGAAACATCCGAGCTCGTCGCCGCTGAGAATCGAGCGAATCGAGCAGGTTCTCGGGATACTTGATGTTGAACAACAAAGCGACGGCATGGAGGATATACGTGCGTTCCAGCTCGTCGTATTTCTCCATCAACTCTTCAACAGAAGCCTCGATCTGCCGTTTCTTGGCTCTGATATCGGTGATGTGGCCGATCTGGAGGAGCTCCTCGAGAAGCCCCATGATGGGGACAAAGGGTTTTTCAAGCAACTCCGGACTGCCGGTCGCACGGATGACCATGTTGCCGGCTGGTCGAAGCTCACTGATGAACTCCTCCACAATGGACGCCTTGCCCACACCGGGATCACCAAGGAAGATCACCGTTTTCACGATGTTCTTGCGTTTTGCCTGTCGGTACGACTGTCGCAGGAGCTGTAGCTCTAGATCGCGGCCATGAAGGGTCGTAAACCGTTTTCGCCTTTCCAAAAGTCTCTGCCGAAGTGTCTTGGGACGCTCGACACGAAACACCTGAAGCTTCCCGGCCAGATCGGTATCTTCTAACTGTGCAAACTCATAGACAAAACGTGTGCGTCGTTGAGTCACATCATCGACTAGGATCTCTCTTGGCATGGCGCTTTTCGCCAACAACTTGGGCACATCCCAGTTCGGCTCATCGGGAAACCACGAATATCGCTCGTCGTTTTCTTCGACGTTCCGTTCGAGAACGAGAGCACCAAGACCAATTCCAATGCTCAGGCTGAGCGGCTGCACCAAGTTCACGCTCATCGCGTCCATGGCCTCGATCAGATCGGTTGCCACGTGTACGGCGGTTTCAGCGTCGTTCTCACTTGAAATGGGGATACCAGCGAGGAGCAAAAAACCGCCCTCATCGACTCGGTCCACGGCACAGTGATTCTTGTAACCAACCGATTGAATGAGGTGGATGTAGTCAAAAAGAACGCTCCGCCATCGGTCATCAGTCAACTGTCCACGAAGCTCGCTTATCCCCAACAGCTCACCGGAAACGATGATGGTCTCGCGGCGCTCTCGAAAGGAGCGGATGGTCAATGATGCCGGTGTGCCGACTCGAGGAAAAGCTGATTCACGCGAACCGTCGGCTGCCTCCCGTAAGGTACCACCGGTGTCTTCAGTCGCCACACTGGTAGCCGTCACCTTGGTGACGGTGACGCTACGTTTGTCAGCTTGGTGGGCGGTCTTCTTGAACTCATCCCGATTGCCCTGAAGGATATCTGCAACGCTGCCCGCGTCGTGAATCTCTCCCACTGAGAAGAGGAACTTGGTCAGGTCAATTTGTAGATCACGGGCCGTTTGGTAACGATCGCTTGCGTCCCGCGACAGTGCCCGATCGACGATCGCCCTAAGAGGAAGTGGAACATCGTCCCGCAACGTGGAAATCTCAGGGATCACGCAAGACCGAACGAGGGTCAGCACATCTTCTGGTTTGCCTCGAGGAAACGGTGGACGCCCCGTGATCATTTCGAATATCACTGCGCCCAAGCTGAAAATGTCGCTTCGTCCGTCAACTCGCTTACCGGAAGCCTGCTCCGGAGCCATGTAGGACACCTTGCCCTTGACAACCCCCGAACGCTCCTGGCCAGTCACACGCGCTTTGGCGATTCCAAAATCGACCAACTTGACCGTTCCATCCCACGTCAAAAGGATATTCTGAGGGGATACGTCCCGATGCACGATGGACAGCGGTCTTCCGTATTCGTCGTGTTTGCGGTGGGCGTAATCCAACGCTTTGGCGACCTCGATCGCGACGTAGGCCACCTCACCGCAGCTCATTTTCTCGTCCCGTCGCCGAAAGACCGAGAGAACACGTCCCAGATCGGTCCCATCCACGAACTCCATGGCCAAGTAGTAGTCGGTTGCTACTTTTCCGAACTCGTAAACCTGCACGATGTTCGGATGGTTCAGCGATACGGCGACTTTTGCCTCATCGATGAACATGCCAACAAACTTCGAGCGCTTGGCATACTCTGGGAGGATGCGCTTGAGGACGAGACGCTTTTCCAAACCCTCAGCACCATAGGACTTGGCCAGAAATACTTCCGCCATCCCCCCGGTACCGATCAATGAGAGAATCGAGTATTTTCCGAATTCCGACATTATCAGAGGATAATAGCCTCACTCGGGTCGCTAAACAATGGACTCCCACAGCAACGGCAATAGGCAATCCGGTCTATTTGGCGAAAATCATGGGCAGTGTGCACGGTCCTTCGACTCGCTTTCGCTGGCTCAGAATGACGTTTGTTCAGGCTATGTTGTGGCATGTCGGGGACGCAATGCTCCTCAACCAGATTCCAAACCACCGCTATCCGTCCTACACTCGCGAACGTGCCCCAAATCGAGCCAACCGAAATACCTATTGTGAAGCCGCCCAAACGGATTGGCTCATCACCCGTCCGAGCGTTGCATATTGCTCTCGTCGAACCGTTGATTCCGCCAAACACGGGAAACGCAGCCCGTCTCTGTGCAGCACTGGGTGCCTGGCTTCACCTCATCAAACCGCTCGGGTTTTCTTTGGAAAGCCGATACCTGAAACGGGCCGGCCTTGACTACTGGCCCAATGTTCGTCTGTCGGTCCACGAAAGCTTCGATGATTTCATCGATCGCGTGTCTGTCGACAAAGCCGTATTCTTCACAAAATTCGCCAAGATCCTCTACACGAGCAGAACCTATTCAGACAACTCGGTGCTCATCTTCGGAAAAGAGACAACGGGATAGGGACCCCATATCGTCGGCAGGTACGAAACTCGTCTCGCAAAAATCCCCACTACTGACCATGTCCGTTCGCTCAACCTGAGCAATACCGTCGCCATTGCGGCCTACGAGGTGGTTCGCCAATGGGGCCACCTGCCTCAGGTAGAACCGCTCGAATCCGACTCAACGAAAATGCCGCGGATCTCTTAGGGATTTTATTCAAACGGAGCGCAGATAATCTCGATTGAATCGACGTACATGGCCGAACCACCCCGGACGCCGATAGCCGCGTAACCATCCGGACAGATCCGCTCGTAGTGCGCTCCACCTTCACCGCCAACATGCGGGAGGATGGTGTGGGTCCGGCCAATGTTTGGCCTTTCTTCTTCGGTGAGGTGGGCGAAGGGGTCAGAGAAATGGCCGATGAAGTGGTCCAAGATCGCCGAGTAACTATCGACCGTTTCGAAATCTCGACCAGCCCAACTCTCCCCATCTTCGGCTATCTCAGCGGTGTGTGCCAATGCTGTCCGGTCGGCAATATCGACGCAGATGAGATCCGAATTCTCACAAGGATCCTCCCAATTACTATCGACTCCGCCAGAATCCGTAGGCGCGGTCTCCATAAGCAACGGGTTTCGTTCGAACTCCTCGCCGTTGAAGGCCACCCCCAACACCATCTCGCGACCCAGATACGAAGGGTCCAAGAGGACGTGACTCCCAAGTGTAATCTCGTATTCCCCTTCCAAGACCGCCACGAAATGCTGTTCCTCCCACAACGAATCTTCGGCTTCTTCGGTTTCGTACAGACGGAACTCCAACGCGAAGATACCTGCCAAGGATTCGGGTTGGTCAGCATTCAACTGGCCCGCATAGGTCACCTCCAGACCTTGCGCCGCGGCCGTGTTGGAAAAGATAACCAACAACACCAAGGCAAGCGGAGATTTGATTGTTCGTTCCATTTGCACAACCTCCTACCACATTCACGGTCAAGCCGAAAAGCGGCAGTTTCGGCCAGACACGGACAGGCCACAAAACACTCGCTTCGGGGATGACATTCCCTTCGAAACGTGGCTGAGGTATTTTCTACCTGAATGATGAACGCCATTCCCAACCATAAAGCCGACAAGAAAGGATGCCCGCTCGAAGTGGTTCGGTTTGAGACCGGCGACAAGACGCCGGTTTTCCTTTTGCCGGTCGAAACCTTTCCGGGCCACCGCAACAACACCTCAGAGCCCGTCACCGTCAAAGAGCTCGCCGATGCTCACTTTGGTCAACAGAAGGGATATGGACGGATTCTGGCCTATACAGAAGCCGGAGCCCACGTGGAATACCTCCATGCTCTGGGGGAGCTGGCTATCGCGAACATCGACGAGGCAGCTCATGAAGGGTCGGTGTTCAAATATCAGTTCAGGGGGGCGTAACCTCTGGGGGCTGAACATCGATTACACAACGAAAACCGATATTTGGCACCATACTGTGCTTCGTGTGCTCCCGTCTCGCCGTCACTCGAAGGTCGGTGAGATCGGTGATCGAAAACCACCCTCCCCTAGCAACGACCATGTTGGTAGTCGGTTCCACGACTGGGCACCCGACGTCCTCATCAATTCTAGATAAATACAAACCGGCATCGTATCGATCGTAGACCCACTCCTCGACGTTTCCCGCCATGTCGTAGTGGTCGTAGTTGTTGGGATCCTCGTTTCGCGACCCAACGATGCAGCTTTGAGGGTCACCCTCACACCCACTACTGAAGAGGTAAAAACACGCTCGGTCGCAATCTGGCGTGTCAACCCCCCACGGGTAGTTGCGATCATCTACATTGTCCGAATCTTCGTCTTCACACCCAACCGGATCATCTCCGTGTAGCTCACAACCCCCACGGGCCGCTTTCTCCCACTCGGCCTCGGTTGGAAGCCGGCCACCTATCCACTCGCAAAACTGCGTCGCCCCAGCCCAGGATATGCAGTTCATTGGCAAATCGTTGGAGTCAGTGATTCCCGTGCCGGTATCTGGATAGTTGCACAAGAGAGCAGAGCCGGAATGAGGTTTGTAGGAGCCCGTTTCGCAACCGAATGCCTCCCCACTCTCCTCGTAGGCCGTTCTACAAGCGAAGAAGTTTCCCACGGTAACGAGGTTCTCTTGAAGATAGTACGCTCCCATTGTGACGACGTGCTGAGGCCGTTCCGCATCTTCGCCGTAGCCAAGATCCGGATCCAAACCCATCAGGAACGGCCCTTCCGGCACAATTGGGAAATTGATCGTCGTGTCAATGGACAACGAGCCGATGTCAATCCCTACGGCACTCAAGAGCGTGGCGAGATCCACCTCATAGACGGAGTCTGCGCAAAAAGCGGCTACCTCTGCGCATCCGTCGTTCAATAAACTGACACAAGTCTCTGTGGCGCTGCATGAATCGCAGGGGTCTGGTTCTGGTTCCGTTTCTGTATCGGATGCTGCGTCGATCGCGGAATCCGCAGAAGGTTCCAAGATGACGTCGATCGGGAAAACCTCTCGCTGGTCGAGCGGGGAATCCTCATTGAGGTCATCACCCAAATCACTATCGATATCGACTATCACCAAATCATCGGGCATGTCGCTTTCGGTTGAATCGACGGTCTGGTCTGAGGCCACCCCATCGATTGCCAGGTCGGGCATGTCCGTTTGGCCGCTCGTTTCGGATTGGTCTCCGGTATCCCATGCTACGCGGCCGCGACACCGACTAAGGAGACACGTTTGATTTTCGTTGCAGTCATAGTCTGAAACGCATTGGATGTTTTCCAAGTCCGGCGAACAACTGCACCACACCCAAGTGAGGATCGACAGCCAACCGAGCACAGCCGTTTGGACGAACAGTGATTTCACACGGTTTTCCGGTGTTTAAGACGTTCTGCTGCGAGAAAGGTAACGCATTCTGCGACTGGCTTCAATTCGCAGGGGACGGCTGCTGGCTATTCCTCCGCGACCGGCTCGGTGACAACCGTCAACGCGTAGTCGCCCGTTCGGCATTGTTCGTCGTCACACCACGGTGCCACTTCGATTTCGACGAGTCCGGTTTCTGTGATCTCTATTGGTCCCAAGAACGAGAATCGCCCGCGCCCGCCGTTGTTGTCCTCAAATGGGTCTTCGTAACCGGGAACAGTGACGGTAAGCTGCGTGTCCGCATCGTCCGCTTCCTGATCAAGGCCCGAAGTTGTTTCGATCGTGAGCAGTACTCCGGCCGAAAGCGTGATGGCATAGAGATCAACGTCAAAATCGTCGGGGCTCTCCGCCGTCAATTCGGCGTTGACCCAGGCGGGAACTGATTGAAGAGTTTGTCCACCGATGGGCGGTCCATTGTTGGGTTCTTGCTCGTCAATCACTGAAAAGACCTGTGCCGAGACCTGCAGATGATAACCCTGCTCTTCGCCGCCCGTCCCCGAGCGATCGACCAGCAACAACCGGTATATTTGCTCGTGAGCGTTGACGTAGGCCAGTTCTCGTGACCCTCGAAGGATATACGCATCATCTTGATGCGAAAGGGTCAAAAAAGGTTCCATCGTTTCGAGGGTTCCGATGGCGGTGGCAACCAATCGCGTTTGGCTTGGAACCGTGAATTCAAACCATTGTGCTTCTCCCGGTGTCGAAATCACTCCAGCGGTATCGAGCGGAAGCTCCACGATAGAGACCTGCCTTTCAAGCAAGGTAGCGATGAGCTGATATTCGAAACCCACTCCGCCGATCGGATCGGTCTCATCTTCGAATAGATTGCGACGATCGGTCACCTCGATGATGAAATCGGTGTCATGTAAGCTGGTTGCTTCGAGCCGAGCGTTTCGCGTGTCGACTGGATCGGCCTGGAATCGTTCATAGAACACGAATTCATCGTCGTCGTTCCAACCAGACCATCCGGTCCGAAGGGCCAGATCAACCTGGTCACCTTGAGGGACAACGTCGATCGTGTAACTGGCGGACAAACCTCCTGTGAGCACGAAATAATCGGTATCGCTTTTGACATCGTCAAAGAGGAGGTAAGGCTCTGCGATCTGGCCGTCGATCGTTTCGTCTGTCTGGGACGGATAGGCGAGCTCGACCGGGTCGTTCGGTTCTCGATCTTGGTTTGGCGAAACCACCTCGACCGACAGTTCAAACGCAGAGGTGTGGCGGATTTGATAATGGTCGAGAACGAGCCGCGCTTGTAGTGGATCGGCAAGAGCTTCTGAACGGATAAAAGAATCTAGCGTCTCGAGCGGGGCATCGTCGTTCCACGCAACGACGTTACCGTCGGCTCGGTTGATGAGGTAAAGAATACTGTCAAATCCGGAGCTTGGAGATAACCGCTCTGCGACCACTTCTGCCTCGAGTATGTCCCCGATGTTCAAGTCGAAATCCCAAACCACAACCTCGTTGAGATCCGAAAGAACACTGGCACCCGTTTCAAATGGGAGGTTCACAGAGCTCGAGGCGAGGTCCGACGTTTGCAGTTGAAAGGCGTAGTCAAAATCGCGCCCGCCAAACGGGATATCATTCGACGACAAATCGGTATTGCGCAGGTCACGCACTTGTATTCCGTACGTACCCGCGATGGGGAGATACACGTGGCGACTGGAACTCGGCGTTTCTACGTCGAGCCGACGCCACACAGAATCGTTCTCAGCGTCGAGCCCGCCCAACAACAATCTAAGAATCGCATAACCGTTGGCGTCATCAAACGACCAACTGAGCAATGTAGGAGCGTCTATCGAGAAACGGTACCAATCGATGTCATCTACGACCTCTCCATCAGCGTTTTCCGAATACTCACCTATTTGACCTCTGACGATGTCTCCAATGTCGATCGGATCTGCGTTTTGGCGGCTGCCATTGCCCTCGGACTCCACTGTTTGATCCGTTTGGCAGATCAAGCGGGAGCTACAATCACTGTCGTCGCAATCGGCCGCTCCATCGCCGTCTTCGTCCCACGTGTTGGTGCAGATCTCTTCGGGCGTCGTTGAGGCGTCCGAATAGCTACCATCTATCCAGTCGCCATCGCTGGCATCGTTTTGTCCGCAGGCATCGCCGGCGCATATGTCCGTGCCTGCCTGACCGTCGTCGTCGCAAGCACTCGAAAAAACGAGGACCGCGTTGAGAGCCAGAGTGGTTAGAACCGGGCAAACCCCATCTCTATGTGTCATCGGTACTATCCGGAGCAACGTCGGCATCGCTGAGGTCTGCTCCTTCTCCATCGGGCACCTGTGCGTCGTCATTTGAATCTGGTTGCTCGGTATCACCACCGTCTGTGATGTCTTCAGAAGACGTGTCTTCGTTGCCGTCAGTGCCATCTTCGGCTGAAGTTTCGGCCACATCTGAAACCACCCCAGCATCGGCATCAAGCGTACCGGTTTCTTCTGACACCTCTGAAGCCGTATCGATTGTGGTCGGGTCATTCCTTCCGTCGGTGCTGACAACATCAGTGTCGTAGGTTGTGTTGTCGTCTGGGTCAACGGTGCAACTGAGCAACAGGACCATTGCGATTGCGTATACTAGGCGGCGGTGTCGCGTTCTGCGCTCCATGGAATACTCCGTCAAATCGCGTTTCCAACTTCCGTTCGGGCCAGACGTCCGGTGATTCTAGCCCGACATCGAGCCCGAGGCCAGAGGTGCAAGCCGTCTTTCTCATGCAGGGCAAAGCTCCACTGGTTTTCACCGAACCTCTTCTGAATCACAGTCAATAAGTGAGCCGTTTGTCTCCTCTGGGATGGGCAGAGTCAATGTGAATTCGGTGCCTCCAGACGCCCGATTGTGACATGCGATTTCACCATCGTGCTGTGCGGCGATCTGTCGCGTGAGGGCCAAACCGACACCCGTTCCATGTGGTTTTGTGCTGAAAAATGGGTCGAAGACGCGGTTGACGGCTTCGGGTTCGATACCGCTTCCTTCATCTGAGACGGTAATCGCGAGGTGAGCACCCTCACGTCTTGTCGCGAGACTGATGAGACCGCCATCCGGCATGGCTTCCTGCGCATTTCGGACGAGATTCAGGATGGCCTGTCTCAACTGGCCCGAGTCGGCGTGGATGATCGGAAGGTCATCGGCGAGATCCAGCTGAACCTGAACATTCGCCTGATTGAGCTCATGCCGATGGAATTTGATGAGCTCATCGAGGAGTTGGTTGAGGTCGGTTGGTTCCTTTTGCGGCATAGGGAGTCGAGCGAAGTGTAAGTACTCGTCCGTGATGCTCGTCAAACGATCAATTTCGCCTGTGATCGCTCGGCATATCGAGCTGGCCTCGGTGAAATCTGCTTGGGGTTTGCGCAGCTCATCTTCCAACAGCTCGACATTGAGTCCGAGGCTGCTCAGGGGATTTCGAATCTCGTGGGTAATCTGACTGGTGAGTCGGCCGATGGCTGCCAAACGTTCGGCTTGAACGGCGGATTCGTAGGCGCGTTCGAGTGCGAGACCGCCTTCTCGCAACTTGCGGTCTCGCTCCTTCAATGCCCAAACCATTGCATTGAATTCCTGGGCCAATTCTCCGATCTCGTTGTGCGCACGCACGTCCACTGTTTCGTACGATCCTTCGGTCAGCTTTCTGACTCCTGCGGTCAACCGAGTCAAAGGCCGCAGTGTCCGAGCTGACCAGAACATGACGAACAAGGCGACCACCATCGCGCCAAGCGTGCTCACAGCGACCGTCACGAGGTTGCGCCGTTCCTGTTGTGTCGCCCAGTTCACCGCATCAACGACCACTCGACCCGTCAGCCGTGCAATCGATGCAAGCCTGCCCTGCATCTGGACCAGATTGTCTGAGATTTGGCGGCGAACCTCATCAGCTACGTCGTTCTCTCCGTCCTCGAGCGCACGTATGAGCGATTCGCTCTGGCGAATGAGCTCCTCGCTTCGATCATCCAGTTCCTCCAATATCGACGGGAGCCGTTCGAATCTCCCTTCCTCACTCAAAGCTTGGAGGTTTCTCGCCATCAACACATCGATGGTTTGGGCCGAGCTCGCCAAACGTTCATTGATCCGCCGCGGAAAAGGGAAAAGGGTCTGACTCGCTTGAATTGCTCGACGCAAAACGACCGGATCGGGCTCGCTCAGCAGGAGCGAATAGCTTCGTAGGTCGCCCTCTATCTCGGATAGGGTCAATCTCAGTGGCAGAAGCCCTCGGTTGATGACCCGAACCTCTTCATACAGCCTGGCGAGTCTCACTGAGTTGTAGATCAGTACGAAAGAGAACGCGCCCATGATCAACGCAAAACCGAGGAAGATCTTCGTTGGAATGGAGAGGCGGAATTTCAGCCGACGTTTCTCCACTCGCTGACCTCATCGGCGTTGGTGTCGTTGAAGCCGGCGAAGAGCTGCCTCAGCTTCCTCTTGTATTCGGGCATCCGGATCTTCGGTGGCCTCATCGACCAAATCGACGATATCGGAGGGCTCCAATTCGATCAGGGCTTCAAGTGCACGAAGACGGACCAGGGGGTCTCCATCGGAAAGCGCAAATCTGAGCTCAAAAAGTACTTCGGACCCGTACCCCAATTCGTTGAGTGCGACCGCGCAGTGGTTGCGCAGCTCGAGAACGGTCAACCCTTCTCTTAAAACCGATTCGCCTCGGCCATCGCCGAGCAAGCCCAGCGCGATGGCGAAAAAAGGGCGCATTCGAGCATAGTCGTCTCTTTCATACGAGTCTGAAATCGCTGCGAGACTATCACCAACGCGATGCAAACCCAGCTGAATGGCCGCCTTGGCCGCCAGGATTTCGTCACCGCTGTCAAGAACGCCGTTGAGAGGTTGGAAATTCGAATACTCAGCAAGAGCTGACGCCACTTGCATGGTCAAAGCCCCGCCGAGCTCTGCCAAACCTCGTTCCCAAAGCGTTTGGAGAACAGCTTCAGAGCTATCCGACCGTATGCGTCCCAACGCAAATACCGCACCAGCGCGATGTCTCGGGTGTGCCGTATCGTCGACGGCCAAGTC
>JAHJDO010000169.1 GCA_018812485.1 bacterium
AAAAAGTTTGATTTTAAGCTGGAGCTTACCCACTTTGATTACGGCTGTGACCGCTATCTTGCCACTGGCGAGGTGCTGCCTGAAAATGCGGTGGCGGAGCTTTCCAAGCACGACGCCATCTTCCTGGGTGCCATTGGTCATCCCGATGTCAAGCCCGGCATCCTGGAGAAGGGGATCCTGCTGGCCCTGCGTTTTGCCTTGGACCAGTATGTCAACCTGCGGCCGGTGATCCTTTATCCCAATGTGGAAACCCCATTGAAGGACAAGAACCCTGCGGACATCGATTTCGTGGTGGTGCGCGAGAACACCGAAGGGCTCTACGTTGGCGCTGGTGGCGTTTTGAAAAAGGGCACCCCGGACGAGGTGGCGGTGCAGGAATCCATCAACACCCGCAAAGGCGTCGAGCGTTGCATCCGCTTTGCCTTTGAGGTCGCCCGCAAGCGTAACAAGCGCAAGAAGGTGACCTTGTGCGGCAAGACCAACGTCCTGACCTTTGCCTTTGATCTCTGGGAGCGCGCCTTTTATGAGGTGGCCAAGGAATACCCGGATATCGCCACCGACTATGCCCACGTTGACGCTACCTGCATGTGGATGGTGAAGAATCCGGAGTGGTTCGACGTTATCGTCACCGATAACATGTTCGGCGACATCATCACCGATCTTGGTGCCATGATCCAGGGCGGCATGGGCATTGCCGCCGGCGGCAACATCAATCCGGAAGGCGTCTCCATGTTCGAGCCCATTGGTGGTTCGGCGCCCAAGTACACGGGCAAGAATGTCATCAACCCCCTGGCCGCTATCGGCGCTGGGCAGATGATGCTCGATTACCTCGGGGAAACCGAGGCGGCTCAGGCCATTGAACTGGCCATCCGCAAGGTGGTGGCCGAGAAGATGAAGAGCATGTCGGCCGGTAAGATGGGTTATGGCACCAAGGAGATTGGTGACCTGGTCGCTGCGGCAGTGTGAGTGTTTAAGAAAGCTCAAAGCTGAAAGCTCAAGGCTGAAAGCTTAAGGAGATTTTATGAGTCAGGAGAGACGCTTTAACGTTGCAGTGGCTGGTGCCACCGGGGCGGTGGGCGGGGCCATGCTGGATGTTTTGGAACGGCGTAATTTTCCCTTGGGGGAGTTGAGGTTGCTGGCCTCCGAGCGCTCGGTGGGCAAGAAACTGACCTTCAAGGGTAAGGAGATTGTTGTTCAGCAGTTGACCAAGGATGCCTTTAGCGGCATTGACGTGGCCCTCTTTTCCGCCGGTGGTTCCCGTTCCCTGGAGTTTGCGCCGGCCGCCGCCCGGGCCGGCGCCGTGGTGGTCGATAACTCCAGCGCCTTTCGTATGGATGATGACATCCCCTTGGTGGTTCCCGAGGTCAATGCCCACGCCATTGCCCAATATACCAAACGGGGCATTATCGCCAACCCTAACTGCTCTACCATCCAGATGGTGGTGGCTCTGAAGCCGCTGCATGATGCCATGCCGATCGAACGCGTAGTGGTTTCGACCTATCAGGCGGTAAGTGGCGCCGGTGGCAAGGCCATGGATGAACTGGCCAAGCAGACCGGTCAGCTGATGAACGGACAGGCTGCCGAAGTCAATGTGCTGCCTGCGCGTATCGCGTTTAACGTCATTCCACATATCGATGTGTTTATGGAAGACGGTTATACCAAAGAAGAACACAAGATGATGGATGAAACGCGCAAGATCATGGAAGCGGATATTGCCGTGACCGCCACGACTGTGCGCGTGCCGGTTTTTTATGGCCATTCTGAATCGGTCAACATCACCTTTTCAGGCCCGATGAATGCGGCAAAAGCGCGTGAACTACTGGCTGAGGCGGAAGGAATCTGTGTCGTGGATGACCCGAGTGGTGAAGATTACCCGATGCCAAGTGAAGCCGCAGGTACGGATCCGGTCTGGGTAGGCAGAATTCGCGATGATTATTCCTGTGCGAATTCTTTGCATTTATGGGTTGTTGCCGATAATGTGCGTAAAGGCGCGGCTCTAAATGCCGTCCAGATAGCGGAAATTTTGATTTCCCAGTCGTAGGGAACAAGTCCTCACAGGACTCAGATGGAGGCAGCATGTTAAAACGGGTACGGCATCAGGTTGCAATGGCTTGGCTTGCTATGGCCCTGTTTTTACCGGCTCCTATCCATGCTGCATCACTCGAAAAGATAGAGGTCGCCTCCCATCTGGGGGAACCGTTCTATGCTGAAGTGCCGCTCAAACTGGAAG
>JAHJDO010000170.1 GCA_018812485.1 bacterium
CACCGGATCCTGCTGGAGGAATGGGCCTACATCCGCCCCTGGGGCTCAGAAGACGAACGAACCGCCGCCTACGCCGGGTTCATCCACTTCTACAATCACCACCGATCCCACGGAGCGCTCGGCTGGGCCACCCCCACCAGCGTCATCAGGGACAACCTCCCCGCGATGCACACCTAGTCGGAGAAGTCCTCGCCGTACACCGAGCTCTTCACCCGCTCCATGCCTGCGGACGTCGTGAGGACATCGACGAACATGCTGATGAACACGTACGGCGGCACCGCTCGCAGATATCCCGACGCCGTCAGATCCTCCAGCAGGGCCGTCAAGGCGTCGACCCCCGGGCCGAGCGCCGCTTCCGCCTCGGCTTCGAAGTCGAGATGCGTCGACGCCTGCATCATGAGGCGGGTCTGGACCTTCTGTCCCACGATGACTTGCCCGAGCTGAGCGATCAAGGCGAACGGATCGAACAGAGCGTCTTCGAGGGTGACCTCGACCAGAGCGAGGCGATCTACCAGCACAGGCGCCGTGTCGACCGTCTGATGAGGAGTGTCCACCCGGTGCTCCCCATCCTCGACACGCTGGAACTCGACAAGCCCGTCGCATCGCCGAAGGCTCTGCGGCCCTTCCTCAGGGATGTCGGAGACCATGCCCGCCGACTGACCGAGTCACTGGCGCAACTGTCCGGCCGCCTCGATGGGCTGCTCAGCGCCAACCTGGCCCGGGTGACGGTGCGACAGAATGTGATCGCCCAGAAGGTGTCCGCCTGGGCCGCCATCGCTGCTGTGCCCACGATCATCGCCGGGATCTACGGGATGAATTTCCGGCACTTCCCCGAGTTGGGCTGGCTCTTCGGCCTGGCCATCGTGGTCATGGTCGTGGCCGCCCTCGGCCTGAGATGGCACTTCCGGCGTATCGGTTGGCTCTGACCGAAGACGACCAGATCTCGGCGGGGACCCAGTGTCATCAGGTCGATGATGTACTCCAGGTTGACGCGAATCGTTCCCGCTCGTCGAGACGCCGGATTCCCATTCGTCACTTGCGAAACCCAAGGTGAGCCGGCGCATGGCACGCTGGCGTCGGCGCGCAGCTCTCAGCCCTCGTGCTCATGACGCGAGTCCCCGACGTACCATGGAGCAATGGCAACATCGGCTTCTCGCGGCGGCATTGCCGATCGTGGCGCGATCTGTGCGCGATGTTCGGTTCGAGTCCAGAGCTCCGCTGCCTTCTGTCCCAATTGTGGCGCCCGTTTCGCATACCGCTGTGATCGTTGCGGGGCAGTCGTACCCGTGCGGGATCGTTTCTGCGAGGCTTGCGGTCGCGAATCGATGGGTCCGGGGGCGGGGATACCGGCGGTCGAAGCGGCAGAATGGGTAGCGCTGTTCCGCAGTTTGGGTTGGCGTGAGCTGGCGATCATCGACCTATTCCGCCAAGCTGCGAGTTCCGGGATCCTCTACGGCGTTCCCACTCCTGTCTCTGACTACCTGATCGCTGTGCCAGTCAACGGCCGACCCGGGAACCCATCCCGGGTGGTCGTGAACGGCGTGGTCCGAATCGATACCCGACGCCGGGAGCCGTCCCAGTCCCGAGCGCGCGACATGCTTGCGCGGGGTCCGGCGGCGATCAGGACCGACTTCGGCGCGCTGCTCGTCACCCGCAAGAGCATCGTGTTGTGGACCCCAGATCCGTCCACCATTGAGCTGTGGTCGATGTCCGATATCCGGGAGTACGAGGCTCAGCGCCAGTTGCTCCGCTTCTCGGATCGACTCGACAACCACATCGAGATCGTCGTGTCGTCCGCGCTTTCGAAAGGTCGCGCGGTGTTGGCCCTCGCCGACTGGATGTTCGGCGACGACATAGTCACCCGCCTCACTTGGAAGGCACAGATCGACCAACGCCTCCATCACGATGGAGAGCTCGCCACCGCCCTTCACCTTCTGATAGCAGCAGCATCAATTGCAACCTAGGAGACCCCGATTGTTCTCTTCAACCGCCCAACAGGAGTGCTTCAATCGGCTCACCTCGATCCTTAGGAGCGTGTGCGGGGCGGGGGCAGTGGACATCGACGACGTCGATCCGGTCCTTTCGACAGCGAGCGGCGATGTCGCCATCCAAATCCACGTGTTCCCATGGCAAGAGAATGACGCTCTCGTCAATCTGATGGCTGTCAACAGGAGTGACGACCGGAGCGTGTCGCCTCGGGAACTCATGCGGAAGAGCTTCAACATCCCGATGGGTGGCTGGACGGAGGACGACGAGGGCCGAATAGTCTTCCGGTACTCATTCCTCGGATCGAGCCTCACCCACGAACTCGTCGACGAAGCGCTCCGAATCGCTATCGCCGAAGCACAACAGCTCGATGATCCTGATGGCTCGGCCGGACCGTTCTCCGCTGAAGACATGGGCGACACTGTCGCTGTCGAACAGCAGATGCTCATGGCCTTCGTGAAGGCCGATGACGCCCAAGCCGAGCACCAGGTCATGGAACGCTACCCGGCACTGAGGAACGCCCAAGCTCTAGAACTCCTAGCTCGGCTCATCGATGAGGCACGACAGGCAGGCTCCCACGACCTCGCACAGGTCTTCGAAGCCAAACGAACCCGGCTTCGGATCCTCCAAAGCGGCATCTAGGCAACGCGAATCCCCCTAGCTGCCTGCTACGCAGCGCTAGACCATCGACGTGCAGGACGTTGTTTCGGCAGTGGCGGCTCGCTTCCCGTACAGGACCACGGCACCAGGACCGGCGACCGCCAAGAGCTTCTCTCCCAGCGATACAGCGACGACCTGTGTCCGGGGGTCAATCCCACTCCTCCTCTTGCACGACTGACCCTATTTGTGATGCAACCTCCGACGTATAGTCTGTTGAGGTGACGTACCCTGCCTGCCATTCCGCGGTGCTTGATGATCAGGGTGCTTGCGCAGGTCGCGCAGCATTGGTCACCCCACCCTCCACGGGTGCCACATCACGGTCGCTGGCTGCCTTCCGTGTGGGTTCCGCTCCGTCCCAATCGAGACGTCTTGCCCCCCCTGTGGCGCGCCCTCGGTACCTCCCCGATTCGAGATGAGCGCTAGTACCGGCCGCTGCCCTCGGTGTCGAGCATCTGAGACATCGACCGAGGGGGTCTGCATCGAGTGCGGTATCTCGATCCTCGGGGATAGAGCCATCGGAGTAGCCAACCGATGGAGAACGCTCGGTTGGCCTGCGGCGATGGTCGTAGCCGTTGCTGTCCTCGTGGCCGAGACGGGTATCTGGGCGTTCGCGTTCGGGGGTCCCCAGATTGCATCCACCGTTGGAGCCGTGGGCACGGATGGTGGTGTCGTTGGCGACGCCGATTCGGCGAGAGTAGAGGTACCTCCAGGATCGGTGTCGGCGGGCACCTCCATCAGGATCATTGTGGGCGGCTCAGGTCCCCAGATCGAGCCCGAAGGCATTCAGTTAGCCGGCGATGTCGTTACGTTCGAGACCGTCAGCGGAGCCTTGACCGGTGACGTGACTGTGGAGGTTCCGTTCGATCCAGCCAGAGTCGGCGGTGGGCCCGGTGAGGTGGATGTATTTGCTGTGGTCTATACCGACGAACTTGGATGGATTCCGGCACTCGGCGAAGCGGACTGGGAGGATCGAGTCGTCCGTGTGAGAACCGATCACTTCTCAACATGGCAGGTGTTGTGGTCTCGAGCCACTCTCCCGGTGGGAGCGGAGCTCCAACCCACCCCAGACGAGATGTCCCGCCAATACGTAGCACTCGGTGATTCGTTCTCCTCCGGTGAGGGCGTGGAACCCTTCCACCTCGACTCGAGCATCCCGCTGGTCGACGAGTGTCATAGGTCCACGAGTGCGTACCCCGAACTGCTGGCATCCGCGCTCGACCTCTCGATGGTGACCCGCGCCTGTAGTGGTGCAACGATTTCAAACGTGTCCCGCGGGGGCAAATGGCGAGAGGCCGCACAGGTCAAGTGGCTCTCCGATGACACCCAGATTGTGACTGTGACAGTCGGGGGTAATGACGTACCGTTCGAACAAGTCATCCTCACGTGCCTCTTCTCAGACTGCATCAGTCCGGCGCGATCGGCATGGCGAAGAGACATCGAGGCGAACGTCGAAGGTGTGGAGAATCGCCTGGAGGAGCTGCTGTCGAAAATCAGCAGTAGAGCACCCAACGCCAGGGTGTACATCATGGGCTACCCGCACATGTTCCCGAGGCGATCCGAGCGAGCCTGTCTCATCGAGTTCAATCCCAACGAACGGGAGTGGTTCTGGCGGTTGACGGAGACCCTGAACGACAGGATCTCCTCCGCTTCTCGCCGATCGGGAGTGATCTACGTCCCGCCCCCTGACGACTTCGCTGGTCATGAGGCCTGCGGGTCACAGGGAAGCTGGTTCAACGGGCTGATCGTCAGTCCCGACAAGTATCGCTATTCGCTGCATCCCACGGGTCCGGGTCATGAGGCCATGGCTGAAGCTTTCGCTGATGCCACAAGGAGCAGCCTGCCAGCATCCACACCGACGACGCTTCCCACGGCAACGACGACCACCTTGGCGGAGACCACCACCACGATCTCCGATCTGGAGCGGTGTCAGAGCCTCTGCGCAGGCATTGAGTGCATCGCGAACTGCTGGAAACTCGATCCCGGAGGGATCGGTCCCATCCGGGTTGGGATGTCACTCAATGAGGCAATCGCCGCATCGGGCTTCAGTGACGACACCTTCGGCGCTGTGGTCAACAAGCCCTTCGGTGACGCCTGCTATGACGTGGAGACCGACCTCGGATTCCTCCTAGAGATGCGTTACGACCGGATTACAGCGATCTACCTGGCTCCGCAGGGGTACATCGACCAGGAGACCCGAGAGGGAATCCGCTTGCGGAGTACCGAGGAGGAGGTCCTGGCCGCGTACGGGGACCGCCTCACCATCGACATCCACCCCTACGTGGAAGGCGGGTTGTGGCTCTTCGCCGACTTCGGGGACCAGGGCATGGTCTTCGAGACCAATGGTGCCGGGCTCGTGACCGGCATCATCGCCGGCGAATCCATAGGGGTAGAAGGGTGTCTCTGATACGTACCGCGCTCGGCCGGCGACCGGCGACAACGCCAGGAAGGCGTCGTTAGGAATCGATCTCGGTGAAACGGGCCAGAGCTTCGGCCCAGTTGACCCAATGACCTCGCTCTGGCGAAACCTGTGGCATGACCACTCCGAAACTGAGGTCAATCTCCTCGGAGGCCCGGTCGGCGGAGCAGGCGAGTCTTCGAGCATCTAGGATCCGACCCAGCGATGCAGGCTACCAATGACTTCTAATCACCGAGCTCCGGTTGGCGAGTCGCTGCGGAGCCTGGACCGGCGCGCAACTCAAGCTCTCTTCCCGTCGGGACTCCGACCGACGACAGACCAAGTCGGCTTGAACAAGACGGTATCGCTGGCGACCTTGTTGCTCCCTCTCCTTTTCGTTATCAGTCTGTTCCCAGTCGTTGCGCCACTCTTCGCCATCGATGCCACACGGGTGCTCTACGTGAGCGAACGTTGCCTGCAGCCTGGCTGTGACGAGGACTTCAATGGCGTGCGCGGAGCAGCGGTCTTACGACGCGATGGCAGCTATCTGACGCTCGGCGCCGATCGTGGTAGCGCGTTGCTCGTGCTCGATCTTGGGGAGAATCGAGACGATGTTCGCGTGCTCGGCCTCGAGGTGGGAGACTCCGAGTTCCATCTCACGCGGTCGGAACGGGAGGCTGCCGGTGCTTGGGCACTGACCGCGGCAGATGGAACGGTGACCGGCGGGTTGCAGTTGCTACAGGGCCGCTACATTATCGTCCCACTGCCCGATGGCATGGATCCCGGTGTTTGGCGGGTTCTCGATGGGGGCGGTGCGACCCCCGCTCAGGCTACTCCACAGGATCAAATGGCCGGCATCGGTGCGGTGCTTCGGCTCTCTTCACCCTGGGTGTTGCTCGTGGCGATCTCCCTGAGCGCTCTCGTCTTTGTCTCGGCTTCCCCTGGATTGATCTGTGCTGCCGGGCGGGGTGTTGGCACCGTCATTGCACTTGGCCTGTTGGCTCCTCCCTTCGCTGGTGCAGGCATACGGACCCTGGGGCGATGGGCACTCTCGACTTCGTATCCCAGCGTGATACCGATACTGACGAACCTGCTCGGGTTCCTTCTCGGCGTTGGGGGGCTTCTGCTGGCGCGCTGGTGGGCGGGACGGATAGCAGGGACGTGGACTGACAGGAGATCTGTCTCGGGTTCCGCCAACTTGTTGGGGACACGACTGCTCGCCGTGGTTCTCACCCTGTCCGCTGTTGTTGTTTCGACGGCAATGGGGCTGTCAGCGGTTCTGCGGTTCTTTCCGGGCCTGGCCTTCTGACGCTTTCTTGATCGCGTCTAGATGCTGCCGTACCCATCGTCCGACGGGGGTCGCCGCGGCCGTTGCCGATGGTGTGTCTGCTGATCGTCTCTCAGCCCGCTGAAGCGAGATTCTATCTCGGTCGCTCGCGGTCTGCTGGGTGCACCTCCGCGCGGTTCACCGCAGCCGGGGCACTCGACCTGGCCTGACCTCAAGAAGCTCTGGCACTTTGGGCACCGCGGTGAAGTGAACCGTGTGATGATCCAGATTGCTGCCAGGCCGATGTTGACCGGCAGCCAGATCGTCCAGAGAATGTACGTCTTGCCGATCGAACTGAGGCAGTCGAGTAGATCTTCGGGGGGAAGGCAGGCACCGATGACTCCGCCTCCCCCCAGCAGCAGAAGGATGAGTACGACCACATTGACGCCGACCCACACCCACGTGATCGGACGGATCTTGGCGATCACCGTTCCTCCTTGTGGTTCGGCGAATCAATCACTCCTTGCCGAAGGTTCCCTCTCGCAATCTGATGAATCGAAGGGCGCCGGCTATGTGGGGGCTTCTAACCAATGTGACCGACAGGGCAGGCTGGTCTTCGACGAGGGCTGCGGCTTCCGCTGGTCCGAACATTATGGGGTCGGTCATGCCGTCGCCGATGTCGAGGATCTGGAGGTCTTGTGGACGGACGAGGTGGGTCATGGGGTCGTTGCGTGACATCGCCAGGAGAGGCCGAACGTCGCTGGCGGCAGTCCGCCAAAGGTGCTGGATGAGCCCGGACCTCTTGTCGGACCTCTCCTTGCGGCCGAGCGGTGGGTCGACAAGAAGGCCGCGCGAGGCGAGGTGTCTGCGGTAGGTATCGACGCGGTCCTTGGTTGCCTCCTTCACATGCTCCGCCATCCCGTCGTCTCTGGCGCCGAGTGCGTTCGCTCGGGATGAGTCAATCACCTGCCTGACAATCGCCGCATAGTCCGACCAAAGCACCTCGACTATTTCGAGCACTGGGGCTGCAGGCTCAGGGGACCCTGGTCCGGCGTCGGGACTCACCGCCTCGGCGGCGGCCGCCAACGATGCGGCGAGATTGAGGGCGTATTGGCGGAACCGTCGGCGCTGATCGCCGAGGACCCAGTTCTCGTAGATCAGTAGCCGGGCGCTATCGATCAGTCGTGTTCGGCTTCCCTTCAGATCACACTCGTCCAAGGACCGTTGCCAGCGGATCCTCCAGCGACGCCACTCGATGTGGTGGCCGGCGAGTATCAATGCTGTGGCGGGAAGCACGAGGGCACAGCTGACAGGTATCGGGGGCCGAAGCCCTGCACCGATGAGCAGCCCGATAGGGAGTCCAACGGCGAGTGCGATCAGCAGGGGTCCGGCCCCGTAGATCTCGGTTGGGAAGGCGTAGGAGGTGTTGTCCGCATGGCGAGGCAGGAATCTGCTGAGGGCCGTTCCGAGCACGAAGGCGAGGAAAAAGGCGATCGGAGCACCCCAGGCAATTGGCCAGTGGAAGTCCCATGTCCCTGATGCAACGGCGGCCAGGAAGACCGCAAGCAGACTCATGGGGTGCCAGAACTCCACTGGGGGCGGCTCGGTAGCCTCCATCGCTGCGAGTTGCTTGTCGGGGAGGGCGCTTTCGATGAGCGCCGCAGCTTGCTTGGGTGCGAGGGGAGTTCCTTGTGCCGCCAACTTCAGAACACGCGAAGCCACCGCAAGAAGCGGTTTGCCATCTTCGAGATGGGCGAGACTCTGGTCCTGAATCGCCTGGGCAGCATCGAGGGCCGCTGCCTGATCATCGAACTCTCCAAACGGGTCCGTGATACCAAGGTAGTGCAGAGCATCCGAGACGGTGTTCGCCTTTGAGGCGTCCACGCCGGCCACGGCGTTCTTCAGAGACTCCTTGAGGTGCGCCAGGGCTCCCACTGCGTCTCGGATGGTCCCTTTGAGCTCCTCGGGGTCGAATGCCCAGGCAGGGCGGTTCTCCACCAGATCGGCAGTGAGGTCTTCGACGATCTCGATGCGGTCGTCGGCTTCATCGATGAGTGGTCTCAGGATGCCGCCGGTGATGAAGAACCGATTCTCTGGATCGCACTCAGGAAAGCGCTCAAGGAGCCAGCGATCTGACACGACGTCATCGAAGCCGACGGTGGCGCCGTCTCCGACGATCGTTTCGGCGACGTAGCGGTCGGCCGCAGCGATATTCACCGTGTAACTGCTTCCGACACGGATCGCCTCCATGCCAACGGTCAGTGGGCGCCGCCACTGGCCCACGACCTCTCGTACTTTGTCGAAGACCTCCGGTGTCGCGAGAGCGTCCATGAGCACCTCGGTCCTTGATGTGTCTTCGCCAACAGCGATCTGGTCCGCAGATAGGGAAGGCGGTTCGTAGAACACGCCGATCTCGTCAGCGACCCAGATCACGGGCGTGCGCAGAGACGAGAAGAGCCCGTCCGGTACCACCAGTGCGTGATCACGGGCGCCAGCATTGCGACCGATGATGAGCAGGATGGTCGATCTGACCGAGGCTGCGCCAGCGATCATCTGGATGTGCCCGAATTCCGACATCACGGTTGTGGGCGAGGCAACTATGAGCACCCGCCCCACACCGACCGTTGAGGAGGTCGCAGTGAGAGCGGCCTGGTTCCTTTGGATCTCCAAGAGAGCGGACTCATCGAACTTCTCGCCGACCTGTCCAACATCCAGCGTGATGACGACCTGGTCAATGGCACCTGGCATCAGATTCACGTCTGCTGCTCGTAAACCGCAAGGAGATCGGCGAGGTTTCGGTACCCGTTCGTCGCCTCGAACCGGTGCTTGAGTGTGGTGGGGTACAGGTCCGTCCAGAAGCTCAGGTAGTGGCTCGCCATATCTTGGCGGTCTTCCTCGAGCTTGTTGAGAATGCCCCGCAAAATGCTTGGCTGCAACTTGGCGACATCGAGAAACCTAACGAAATCCTCGCTTGGTTCCACGAAAGTGCGCGAGGCGATCCATTGGGGGTCGGTGCCGGTGATGATCGAGGAACAGATGTCCCGGTCGAGGTCCGAAGCTGTCATGACGAACGTCTCGTAGGCGTCAACGACACTCGCCCAACCCGAGGCCTGGTCATATGAGTGGAGCCCAAGCTCGATTGCGCGCACTTGCTCGCGGAGTTCGAGATGGGGTCGGATTCTCAGAGTCGTCGGGTTCTCGACGTCGGGCAGGCATTCGACGAGTCCGGACCACAGAGCGAGCAGAATCCGGTTGAGAATGAACGCGCGTGGAGCGGGGGTGATCTGCAGTGATCTTTGGGCGTAGCCGAGCCGCTGCCTCCAGTACAACTTATCGAACTCAAGCGGGCGGATCGCTGCCTGCGTCCAGAGACCAATGAGAAGCCGTATCTCCCTCACCTCATCGAGACCCAATTGTGTCCTGTGCATCACAACGGACAGCATCTCGGACTGGTTGGGGGCGAGTTCGGCATCCTTGATCTCGGGGATGTTGGCCTTGAGGAAGCCCTCGATGGTATCGCTCTGGGCATCGGCTGGATAGGAGACGAGCATCCGCAGACGCCCTGGTCCGCCTGGGCCTCCAGGAATAATGGCCTTGGTGACCAGCTCACCCAAGTCCGCCATGAGTTCCTCGGGAGGCTCGCCCTTGATGGCGGCCTTGAGGTCGGCTTGCAGGGACGGGAGCATTGGCCCGCGTGCCGGATCCTGGAGCGCTGCTCGGACTGCCGAACGGACCTTGTCCTGCAGGTAGGACACGGCCGCCTCAGCAGAGTCATCGAAGAGAGACTTGAGTACGGGCCGCCAGCCGCTTTGGCCGCCGATGGCATCAGCGATGACGCTCTCGAAGATCTTGGCCTCGTTGACGGTCCCAAGCTGTCGAACCTCGCGGATTCTCTCGACGGTCTTGTTGTAGAACTCATACAGACCGGTCTCGGGGTTTCCCCTCGGGAGCCGGTACCGGACAAGGCGCCTGTTTTCATACAGTTTGGCGCCCCGGCTGAACTGGTTGGCATCGTCAGTCTCCACTCTGGTGAGGGCGACACAGAGCTGGCCGAGCTCGTGCTCAAGGCTACGAACGGTCTGCTGCCAGTTGGGTTGATGTGCTTGCCAGTGGTTCGACCAGAGATTCTTGACGCTCCAATCGAACCAATCGTTCTGGTCCAAGATCGCGGCTTGAACGCTGTGGTGTCCTGGCTTGAGTTTGAGCAACCCGAAGAACCGATCCCGGAGGTTGTAGGGAATCGGCGGTGTTGAGGCCACGAAATCGGCCTCGGAGGAGATCGAGCGCATTGACCAGTTGAGCCAACCGTCCAGCCCCCCCTTGCTGGCGCCCTTGAGCCCTGTGTGTCCTGAGACAACCCTCTGGGCTCGGAACGGGTCCACCCCCTCCGACATGACACCCACCAAACCATCGCGGTACCAAAACGCCGCCACATCCCCTACGCGGATCCGAACGTCCTCATCGGCCTTCTGCAGTTGCTCGACGATGACATCCGCACGGTCGTTGAGTTCCTCGCTAATAGCTGCCGCACCGGTTCTCTCAATCACGTTCTGGATGCCGTCCGCGCTCCTGGAGCGGAGTTCTCTCAGCGTGGTTGCGTCGACAAACCGTGAGATCAGTCCTCTATTGTCCTCATCGATCCCGGGGGCCTTCAGTTGAGCGACCGCCCTTGCTAGAAGGTGATCACCGATGATCGAGACGATCTTGTCGTGCGGTACCTCGAGTGAAGCCACCACGCTCGAGGACACGCCTCGGCGGCCGATCCCGCTCTGGGCAGGGTAATCCCGCTTGATACCCTCATTGATGAATCGGCTGGCAAATGACGTCTGGGCGGCCGCCGTGTTGTTGTCGTCGGCCTGCTGCACTGCTTCGGTCCCCGAGAGTGCCACGACGAGTGACGAGACCGAGTCGTACATGTCTTCGGAATCAACTCCGGCCGGAAGCGAGAACACGAACGCTGTTGGGATGGTCGCCGGCTTCATCCACATTGTCGACAACGTATTGCCATCGTGGTAGGCCAACTGGAGGTGCTGTCGGTTCTCGTCGAGACCGCTGTTGTTGTTGTCAACGAGGGAGAACAGGTCGATAAGCGCGCGGGCGCCGTTCAGCCTCAGCAGCCTCAAGTCATCGGCGTCCACACCTGGGATGATCGATGGAAGCATGACGAGGGGATAGATTCGTACCGTCGCCCCCTGCAGGGTCGTTTCGTAGACGTGGGAGATGTAGTACAAGAAGTCGTAAAAGACCCCGCAGCCGGTTCCCCCCGCGACGGAGAACCCCACGTACACGTCGTAGGTGGATGGGGGTGGGTTCTGTGCGAGTTGATGCAGTTGGCCGCGAGCAGTTCCGCTCGCCTGCCGAACGACGGCCCCCTCGATGGCCGATGCGATCGAGTTGTAGCCGCCGTACCTGACGAGTGTTTGCCACAGAGCGGCGCGGCCCGCCGTGGGGAATTGACCGGCACCTTTGGTGAGAGGGGCGACGGGAATGTCGCCTGGGGGGATCCAGCTCTTGATGGCACTGGGGACGCTGGCACGCAGACTGGCGGCGCACTCGGAGTAGGAGGCCTCCTTGGCGGGAGCGAGATCGGTGATGACCGATATGTTCTTGTCCGTGGGACTGAGGCGCCGCAGGACCCTGTTGATGTCCTCTTGGTCGTAGTCGGCGTACACGAATTGGACAGCCTCTGGCAATTCGAAGGGCCGGAGTCCCTGGAGGCCCTTGTCGGTGAGAGCGGTGCCGTCAGGTCCGCAGAGTTCCTCACGGAACCGGCGCTCGAGGATGGAACCGAGGTGTAACCCCGTTCCTCCAAGACCGACGTACAGAATCGGGTTGTAGATGCGCATGATGGGTCGCTCTCCTAGATGGCGCCGTAGCCGTCGTCCGGCTTCTCTGGCCCCCTGCGGGCGGGCTTCGTCGTTGTTGTGGTGCTAGAGCTATTGGGAATCCTGGTCGACGATCGTATCGATGGCGTTGACCGGTTGGGTGATCTCAGAATGCGGTCCTTCGTCTTCTGGTCAGCCCGCACGACGATTGAGAGACCCTCGCCGATCTCGATCGGTGATTCGAGTGTGATCCGAAGGGGCCGGGCCTTTGGCACATTGAGTGTGAGCCCCTCGTTTCGTGTGGCGCGAACGATCAGGGCGTTCGGTGCCTTGGGGGACACCTCTTTGAGTTCCGGGGAACCCCCGGCGTTTCGCGAGATGAAGGCGATCTGGTGCCGGTGTTTGCGGCGGGCCTTGAGCGACTCACTCTCAATCGTGCCGCCGGTCTCGTTCTCCCCAACAGCGGTGATCGCGATTCCGTTGATGGGGATCCGGTTTCTTTGCTGAAGGATCCGCGCCACGATCAGGGCCGCCCCTAGGAGGATGAAGCCGAACAGGAACTTCCACCAGTGCTTCGCCCAGAAGGACGGCGGCGCCGGTGGGGGTGGCGGGGGTGGTGGTGTGGAGACATCGAAGACGATCGTTCGGCTGGCCACGACCTCCTGATCAGGGAGGGTTCTGGCTTGTAGTTTCAGGCTCACCTGACCGTCGGCCGTCCCTTCCCCCACTTGGAGAGTGAATGAGTGGTCGGAGACGCCCGAGGGTATGTCGAACTCGAGTGGTTCCAGAAGCTCCAGGTTGGCGCCGGCGGCATTGCTGTCGGAGATCCCGATGCGAACGCGCCTGGGGTCGCCTTCATTGACAGCAGACACGGTCCCGGTGATCGATTCTCCCGGGGCCATCGCAGTGGGCGGGTCGATCTCGAGACCGACATCGAAGATCGGGGCCGTTGGCGGGTCGACTCGGAAGAATACAGGCCTGGAGTCCGGTATGAGGCCTCGACCGGAAACGGTGCCCACGATCTGACCGTCGCCCTGGTAGTCGTCGGCGATGGAGACGAACCCTGAGTAGACCCCATCGCCGGTCTGTCGATCCCCGGACATCCCATCGTCGCGGAGGGCAATCGATGTGTCCGGTAGGTTCTCAAGTTGGGCGGTGGCGGTGAAGGCGAGCCCTTCCAGGGTGTCAGCGTCCAAGACGATCTCTCGCCTGGTCCTCAGCCTGAGCTCAACGAGCAATTCGCTGCCTTGACGGGGTGCTTGCGGGTCGATGTCAATGAGCGCCGTGACGGCGCCGACCCACAGAGCCCTCGCCCCGATGAACTGGGTCTCAAGACCTTCTGGAGCCGTGAAGGACACCTTCCACGATCCTGGGATTGGGTCGGTGACTCTCAGTACCTCCGAAGTCCCGGTCTCGGCGGTCGAGTGGTTGAAGACCTGCCCGTCGACGGATCCTTGGCGGGGGGCGGGCGACCCGTTCGGCATGAGGAACTCGATCGTCACCCGGGCGTCGCCCCGGATTGCCGTGATGGTGACATCGGTGGCTATGGGAGGGATCTCGAGGGTGCGCACGACGGTTTCCCCCGGATTCACCTCCGGCGGTCCTGTGGATTCCTCGACATCGCCGCAGGTGGATCCGGCCAGGGCATCCAGGAGAATCGAGTCCAGATCGTTGAGATCGGTGACGACTTGGGCGGATGGCGTTGTTGAGATGGGATCTGAGCAGCGGGGGTCGGCAGGTGCAGATCCCCCGGCCAGGCGTTGGAGCTGCCCGATGTCTGCTGACCCGAAGCCGAGGGGCCAGACTTGGATGCCGGCCTGTTCGGCTCTCGGCAGGAGGTCCTCTTCGATGATCCGCCACGCCTCCTCGTCGCGGTCTCTCGAGCCGTAACTAGGGCTGTTGTGAACGTCGAGGACGCCGTCGGTGAAGAGGAATACAACCTTGCGGTAATCGGAACCGTCGCTGGCTCGCTCCCCTTCGAGGAGTTCGAGGGCGTGCTCGAGAGCAGCTGCGTGGTCGGTGTCGTTGCCTTCTTGTATTGATCGAGGGTGGACTTTGTCGAGACAGGCGCTCAGCAACCGGCTGCTATCGCCTGAGCTCGGGGTGAAGGCGCAGTACTCCTGTACGGCGTTCTGCCCTGTCGTGTTCGAACTGCCGAACCCGACGACGGCGATCTGTGAATTCCCAGAGGGGTCTGCCAGCGCGAGGTACCCGGCGGAAGAGATCTCGGCGGCCACGTCCTGCTCTGAGAGGCTCCCTGATTCGTCAATGAGCAGGACGATCAATCCCGGGGGAATCTCAGAGGCGTCGTCGGTGTCAGCGGCTGCTACACCTGCTGCTAGGGGACTGACCAAAAGGACGACGACGGCTAGAAGTCCAGATGCTCGCCGGACAGTTTGCCTGGCCACTTGCGCCCTCCCTCCGTGGTACCGGACTCTACCAACATGGCCGGAGGTGTGACCGGGAGACCCGATCCCCCCGAACTGAACCAGGAAGCACCCACCAAGGGGAAGGGTCCGCCGTCTCACTTCATGCGACTACTCCTGCTCGCTCCTCGAGATCCCAAAGGCCACCTCCGAAGCGGCGCCGACGTGTGGACCGGACCGTCGGTGCCGCTCACGAACGTAGCGGTCGGATCGGGTACCGTCAGAAGCGATCACCAATCAAGGACTCGGAAGTGCAAACTGACTTCGCCGCACGCAGATCAGGTCGGTTCCAGAGAGCCGTCTTCGCCTGCACCCTTGTCATCGCAATCAGCGCGGCGTGCTCGACTCCTCCCAGGTCGGCAGCGGTGATCACCGTTCCACCGGCACCCACCTCCTCACCTTCGACATCCCTCCCGCCCCACTCCACCACCGAGACACCGGTCCCACCCAGCACGACTGCTCCGAGCACGTCATCGACAACGACAGCGCTTACAGGTGACGCTGAGACGGCGACGGTCATCACCGTCCTCGACGGCGACACCTTCGATGTGTTCATGGGCGGTCGGCCGTATCGGGTCCGGTTGGTCGGGATCAACGCTCCCGAGAGCGGGGAGTGTTACGCCGATCAGGCGACCCGGGCTCTCGCCGATCTGATCTCGGACCGGACCGTCGTCTTGAGCATGGATCGGAGCGAGACTGACCAGTACGAGCGGCTACTTCGGTATGTACGAGTCGACGGGTCGCTGATCAACCTCGAGTTGGTGGCAACCGGTGCCGCCTGGGCGGTGTGCTATCCGCCCGATTGCAGGCTGGACCTGATGCTCGAGGAGGCCGAGAGAACGGCCCAGAATGCTGAACTCGGGTTGTGGGCAGCGGAGGCTTGCGGCCCCGCCGAACCACTCGGAGACGCCATGTCCTTCAGCGCCATGCAATGCGACGCGCCCGGCAGCGACAACGACAACCTCAACGCAGAGTGGGTGGAACTCACAAACATGGGTTCCAAACCCATCGACCTCTCCGGGTGGATGGTAAGGGACGGAAGTTCCTCGAACCGATACCGCTTCCCGGACGGGTTCGAGATAGCACCCGGCGCCCCCGTCCGGCTCTACACCGGTGCCGGGACCGACACCCCAGACTCCCTGTACTGGGGGAACACGGGAAGTGCGGTGTGGAACAACGATGGTGACACCGCCTACTTGATCGATCCAGCCGGCAATGTCACGACGCTGCGGGAGTGCTTGCCATAGATCGCCACTCGGTCGGGTCAGCGACTAGGGTTGCGTGGCGCGACACTAGTTCGTTCGCGTAGGCCTCGAGAGCAACGGCCCTCTTCTGCCTGCCTCGGCGAGCGCCTCGGTTGCGGCCTCGACATTGGCCAGAATCGTCTCGACTTCAGCCTTCTGCTTCTTCGTGAGGTGTCCAGCTCTCTTGGCTGCCTCGAGGATCCCCGAGGCTGCCGAGAGTTGCGCGCGGTCGCCCGCAGCAGCGCGCACGACAGCGTCTAGTTCGTTCGCGTAGGCCTCCAGCGCATCGGCCTCCTTCTCCAGCCGCTGTGCTTCAGCCTCGTCTGCGGCCTTGAAGGCGTCATCAGCGGCCGCCAGAATCGCGTTGATCTCAGCCTTCTGCTTCTTCGTGAGGCGTCCAGTTCTCTTGGCTGTCTCAAGGATCTCCGAGATTGCCAAGAGGTCATCCTCGGGCAAGCCCTCTTCTCGCAACCCCTCAATGAATTCGTTGGAGGTCATGCCTCAAGCGTAATCACGGGGCGAGCCTTCTGCCACCACCGCCGGAAGAGCGTGGTAGCGCTGACGACGTTCCACGGCATGCCCCCGTAACGTGCCATCAGGATCAGACGAGATTCTGGGTTCGTCTTCACCAGGCCCGATGGAACACACCTCCGCACACGGAAACCATCTCGAAGCGATTCGCCAAGGATGTGAAGAACTCCGGTGTTCGCAGAATCAGGCTGCACGACCTTCGTCACACCTTCGCCACCACCGCATTGGCGGCCGGAGAGAATCCCAAGGCGATCTCCGAGGCGCTCGGACACAAGAACATCGAGATCACCCTGACAACGCACTCACACCTCCTACCGGGCATCCACGCCCAGACCGTTGCGAACGGTCGGATCATTGCTCTACAGGGGATTCGAGGCCGAACGTGACTATCCGTGTGATTCCTAGACACCATCACCGGGGCCGGAGTCGCCCCACAACGCAGAGAACCCCTGATTCCTCAAGGGGCCTCCTTCGTAGCGGGGGCGGGATTTGAACCCGCGACCTTCGGGTTATGAGCCCGACGAGCTACCAGACTGCTCCACCCCGCGGTGTGAGCCGGGATTGTACCAGCGGCCCGAACCCAGCGGGAATCCGGCTACGACCC
>JAHJDO010000171.1 GCA_018812485.1 bacterium
AACAAGCAGGAATTGACTTCGGAGTCGGCATGACCCCCGAATTTCTCAAAGAAGGAGTCGCTGTCAAAGATTTCTTCCAACCCGACCGCATTGTCATCGGCTCGCAAGACAAAAAAAGTACCAACCAACTCAAAAAACTCTTCTCAACCTTCACCTGCCCACAAATTACAACATCACTCTCAGCAGCAGAAATGATCAAATATGCCAGTAACGCCTTCCTTGCCACAAAAATATCATTCATCAACGAAATTGGTAATATGTGCAAAACCATAAACATTGATACCTACGAAGTCGCAGAAGGTATGGGACACGATCACCGAATAGGAAGAGCCTTTCTCAACGCAGGACTTGGATGGGGCGGTTCCTGCTTCCCCAAAGATGTCAAAGCACTCCACGCATGGGCTCAAAAACACCATAATGATACCCATATGCTCAAAGCAACCATTACCGTTAATGACACCCAACCAAAAAAAATGATTCAACTCCTCAAAAAACATCTCCCAGACCTAAAAGGAAAAACCATAGGAATACTCGGTCTTGCCTTCAAACCAGATACCGATGACATACGAGAAAGCCGAGCTATACCACTTATCCAAACCCTCATAAAAGAACACGCAATAATCAAAGTCTATGATCCCATGGCCATGAACAACTTCAAAACACTCTTCCCCACCATAGACTACTGCACCACCGCAGAAGAAACCCTCGATGCAGATGCAACCCTAATCGTCACTAAATGGGAAGAATTCACCACACTTAATTACAAAAATAAACTCATCATTGATGGCCGCCGACTTGACCAAGCACAACAAGGGATCTATGAAGGAATCTGTTGGTGAAACCATGATGAAATGCGTTATACCAGCCGCAGGATTTGGCACCCGCTTTCTCCCCATGACCAAAAACAGTCCCAAAGAAATGCTTCCCCTCGTTGACAAACCCGCAATACAATATGTCATCGAAGAAGCTGTCGACTCAGGAATCAACGATATACTAATCATTACCGGACGAGGAAAACGAGCAATTGAAGACCACTTTGACATCGCCTTTGAACTCGAATACATCCTCAAAGACAACAAAGACGAAAAAAAACTCAGAGAAATCCGAAAAATCGCTGAACTAGCAGATATCCACTATGTCCGTCAAAAACAACAACTAGGCCTCGGACATGCCGTTCTCTGCGCCGAAAAACATGTTGGAACCCAACCCTTCGCTGTTCTCCTCGGTGATGATATCGTCTTTTCAACGACACCCTGTACCAAACAACTCATTCAACAATACAACAAACACAAAGTCTCTATTATCGCTGTCGAACCGGTACCCGACACCCATATCCATACCTATGGGGTCATCAAATATGATGATCCTATTGATGATAAACTCTACCCTATCGTTGATCTCGTAGAAAAACCAACAAAAGAACAGGCCCCCTCAAACCTGGGAATCCTCGGACGATATATCCTTACCCCAGCAATTTTTGACTGTATACGAAACACCAAACCAGGGTATGGTGGCGAAATACAACTCACTGACGCACTGAAAGAACTCCTTAAAGAAGAACCCATTTATGCCTATGAATTTTATGGAACACGATATGATCTCGGAAATAAAATGGACTGGCTTAAAACCACGATTGATGTTGCGTTAATGCGCCAGGAATTCCGGGAGGAACTCCTCGAGTTTCTCAAACAAAAAATAACATCCTAAACTGGAGTTGATACATATATGAAATGTCTTGTAACCGGTGGCGCTGGGTTCATTGGCTCCCATCTCTGCGAACATCTCCTTCAAAACAACTATCAAATCACCTGTGTAGATAATCTCATCACCGGATCACTACGCAATATCAACCACCTCGTCAAACATGATCATTTTACATTTATCAACCATAATATCACCACACCATTATCCCATCCTGAACCTCTCGATGAAATCTATCATTTTGCCTCACCAGCATCACCTGTTGATTACTATAAATATCCCATAGAAACACTCAGAGTTGGTTCGATAGGCACCGAAGAAATGCTGAACCTAGCCCTGCAGAAAAAAGCCCGTTTTCTCCTCGCTTCAACCTCAGAGGTATATGGAGATCCAGAAATCAACCCCCAACCTGAGGAATACTGGGGACATGTCAACCCCATCGGCCCCCGATCCATCTACGATGAAGCAAAACGATATGCAGAAGCCTGCACCATGGCCTACCACCGAAAATACCATATTAACACCCGCATTGCCCGCATATTCAACACCTACGGACCCCGAATGAAAGAAGATGATGGACGCGCCGTCCCCAATTTCATCAAACAAGCACTAACCAATACACCCATAACAATCTATGGAAATGGAAAACAAACCCGTAGTTTCTGCTACATAACCGATGAAATACACGGTCTATATGCCCTAATGCAATCCAACTATCACCTACCAGTGAACATTGGCAACCCCGAAGAACGCACTATACTAGATTTAGCCACCATCATCAAAGAAATGTGTCACTCAAAATCACCTTTCATATTCAAAGACCTTCCAACCGATGATCCCAAACAACGAAAACCTGATATCACCAAAGCCAAAGAAATCCTAAACTGGGAACCAAAAATTAGTATACATGATGGTATTCAAAAAACAATAACCTGGTTTTCACAAAACAACCTATAAGAGAATCTTCATGAAACAAGTTTCAATAATTATCGCTGCATATAATGAAAAACATAATCTAGAAGATCTCATCCCATCGAAAGACGGTCATAGTGATCCGGTGGTTCTGTGTGGAAGGGCCATCGCTCAAAGGATAAAAGGTACGCCGGGGATAACAGGCTGATCTCCCCCAAGAGCTCACATCGACGGGGAGGTTTGGCACCTCGATGTCGGCTC
>JAHJDO010000172.1 GCA_018812485.1 bacterium
GCCGGAAAGTAAGCTCGGGACGGCAAACGCCCCGATGCTCAAGAAGACGGTCAGGGCGATCAGTCCGATGGCCAGGAAGTAGAAGACGATCAGAACGGCGAAAAGGACCAGGCTCCTCTGGCGCTGCCGACGCTGAATCTCGTAAAAATCTTGAGGCCGTTTCTGGTTCATGCCGTAAGGACGGCATATCGTATACAAAAAACCGGATAACGGTCAAATCCCTTGCCGCAGTGGACGCTCGAGACTGAGTGTCTAAGCTTTGTCAAGATGTCCCCTCAACTGCCAAGCTAAAATGTCCCCCGGGATTGGGGGCGGGCGTTGTTTCGTAATAAACCTGGAGGATGTGTCGGGTGCTATGAGTCTCGCCGGGTTGATGGGGCCGTCGACTCCGGAACGGCTCTCGCAGAGGCGTCGGGCCGTGGCGTCCGAGGCAATGTCCCTCGAGCCAGACCGTCCAAGCTCCGTCGAGGTGCTGACGGACCAAGACGCGGCGGCGGGCGTAGCTACGGCGGCGAGGTCCCGGCGGGAGATCGATGATCAGGCCGCCGAGGCGGACGGTGTTGTCGTTGGCCACGGTGGCTTCGTAAGCGAAGGAAACGAGTTGATAGCGCTGGGCGGCATTGATTTTGCGGAAGGCCGTACCGGGGAGCTCGGGCCTCTTGGCGAAGCGGGCGTTGAAGCGATCGAGGTAGACGGCCTCCAGCCAGGCGTTGGCCTGATCGATCGCGGTAATGTTCGCGAGGGCCATCTCGGCGATGAGGCGATCCTGGAAGGTTCCGCCCTGGCGCTCGATGCGACCCTTCCCCTGGGGGGAGAAGGAGGGGATGGTTTCCGTGCCCAGTTCTTGAAGGACCCGTCCGACGTGAGTCGGGAAGCGTACGCCGGCCAGCTCTTCCTCATGGCTCCAGTGGTTATCGTTGCGGAAGAGGGCGCTGTGGCGGTCCTGATAAACGGCTGCGGGGATTCCATGCCGCTTCAGGACCAAATCCAAGAGTCTCAGATAGCCGATGGCATCCTCATGGGGCCGGAACAGAGCGCCCAGGACGGTCCCGGTCGCGTCGTCTGTGGCATGGAGGAGGCTCACGGCGGGCCGCTCGGGACCGAACCAGTGGTGAGGGCTGCCGTCCCACTGCATGAGGAGTCCGATCTGAGGTCGCCGCGGACGCCGGCTGCGGTGCTGGGGCGGCCGGCGACGCCGTTTCGGCCGGATCCCAGCTTCACGCAGCCAGCGGCGGACCGTCTCTCTCCCGATCCGAAGACCCTCCCGCTCCTCCAGCATCTCGACGAAGTGGCTATCATTGAACTGAGCATAGATCTCTCGATGGAGCGCCAGAACCCGTTCGCGGATTTCCGGACCCAGGGCGTTTGGGGCAGCCCGGCCCCGGCGCCGATGGGCCAGTCCCTTTGGACCTTCTCTCCGATATCGGGCCACCAGACGCTTCGCTTGACGATAGCAGACCTTCATGAGCGTAGCCCCCGCCTTCAAAGAGAGACTCTTCCGGACGACCTGCTCGAGAACCTGGATCCGCTGTGCCTCACGCCTGCTCAAGATTATAAGCTCCTTCATGTCCACCTCCTCGGAGGGGACATTCTAGCTTGGCAGTAAAGGGGGACACTATTGCTAGGCTATCACACAGAGCCCTTCAAGTCTTGACGGTTAAGCGGAAAAAAGTTACACTATAGTGTAACTTTTCTTGGAGGGAGGAGTATGAGGTTTGCGGGAATGAAGGAACTCAAGCAGAAGACCAGGGAACTCCTCAAAGCAGCCAAAAAAGAGGACATCATCATTACAGCCCATGGGAAGCCCACCGCAGTTTTACATCATGTCGATGCCGACGACCTAGAGGATTATCTGTTCGAAAACGACCCGGCATTCAAGCGGAAAATCGAGGAGTCTTGGCGGGAGTATCTTGCAGTTGGCGGAACTCCGATTGAAAAAACAATCGAAGACCTTGAAAAGCGCCGTATCAGTCAAAAAAGCTAAGGTCGTCCTGGCTCCCTCAGCAGAGCGCGACCTGAGGGCACTGGAGCCGACTCCTGCGCTCTTGCTGTGCCGAGACATAGCC